>JAFDEW010000406.1 GCA_019310125.1 Deltaproteobacteria bacterium
TGGGGAAGAAACTGGCTGTTGCCGGCTACCGGTCGACTGCGCTGCAAGGGAACCTTTCCCAGGGAAAACGTCAGGCTGCATTGGATGGCTTTCGGAACGGCACTTTTCAGATCCTGGTGGCTACCGATATCGCCGCTCGCGGAATTGATGTAACCCGAATTTCGCATGTCATTAACTACGATATCCCTTCAACTCCCGAAGCATACATTCATCGTATCGGTCGGACCGGTCGCGCCACACACACTGGCGAAGCTTTCACCCTTATTACCGGAGACGATCGCGAGATGGTTCGTGCCATCAATCGAATCATCGGTTCTAAGATCGAGCAACGGACCTTGTCAGCCTTTGACTACAATGCCCCGGCATTGATTCGTAAAGACAGGCCGCAGGGGCAACGGAAGCCGCATCACAAATTCTCAGGGGCGAATAAGGGCCTAAAGAAAAAGGCTTCACGCATGAACAATCGCATTTGGGCTTAAAGTTACTATACGGATAGAAAGAGACAGGGATAACGCACTATCCCAATGATGTAATTTCACAGTGAGCACTACATGCAGCAGTTATTTATTGCGGGCGACAATGAGGACAACTATTTTTCTTATGGTAAATCAAAACCCTAAAACATTATGATATTGTTACCAAATCTTCAGATTAATGAAATTGACGAATACTGCCTTCCATCATGCATCCAGACCATCACATGAAGGGTGCTGATTGGGGTTCTAAATCATCTGTTTTTGTATCCTGAGCCCAAGATTTTGATATTAAATTAAACCCTGTTGCATGGCATTAACCCCCTTTTGGCCGCTTTTAATTTCTCCTTTGAACTTTTTGCTGTTTGTGGTATTATAACCCAAGAGCTTTATTGTAAAATATTATGTGATTTAAGATGGTTATATATTTAAAGAACTGAAGAAAATAAAAAAAAGTTTGACATATGATCATAGCGGTAATGAGTGACAGCCACGATAACATCTGGAATTTGCGTGAAGCTCTTGCAATAATCAAGAAACGAAATGCCCAAATGATAATTCATTGCGGTGATTTTATAGCACCATTTACGCTGACCGAACTCGATCAGGGCGGCATTCCGGTTCACGGTGTGTTCGGAAACAACGACGGAGATAAGTACCTCCTCACAAAGTTCTCTCTTACGTCTTTAACAAACGTCACCCTTTATGATCCCGTGGGTTTGGTTGATGCAGACGGTTTTAAGATAGCTTTTACGCATCACGGCATTGTGGGAGAAGGACTCGCGGCCGGCGGTAAGTTCAACCTTGTCTGTTTCGGTCATTCCCATAAGTATTATTTCAAAAAAAATGACCGGACCATTCTTTTAAATCCCGGTGAAATAATGGGAAAAGATGGTCTTCCCAGTTTCTGTCTGGTTGATACAAATACGGGCAACGTTGAAAAAATCGAGTTAGTGCCCATCCATTTAAAAAAAACCGGAATCATGGCGGAAAAAAATGAAAAAAATGCGTCTTGACATTCAAAAGTATGCGACTTAAAACTAGTAAGTGTCCATCCATAAATGAGGATTTTTGTTCAAGATCAAGGCATGCGAAAAAAATAACCGCAGGCATATAGTTGATATTCCGAGGATTATTTTTTGAGCATAACGCTTAAGATTGGGCCCCGGTTAAATATTAAATACGGATTTAACTGGGCAAGCAAAAAGACCATTTATGGATGGACACCAGTTATGTTCCGATAGGTTGACGGTTAGAATTACCATGGACCGGGTCGCTGAAAACGCACCGAAGATTAATTTTTATTAGGATTGTATATATGAAAAAGAAAACTATTTTTTTATTAGCTCTGGCCTGTTGCATTCTTTTTTTTCAAACCGGCTCTTTCGGAACCGAAAAGAATACCCCTAACTTGCAGACTGTATTTGTTCCGGAAACACGTTATAAGTTTGGCCCGGTTTTAGAGGGTACTGAAATAAAACACGATTTTATCGTACAAAACAAGGGAACCGCTCCGTTGAAAATTGAAAAAGTCAGAACCGGGTGAGGGTGTGCTGCTGTCTCTTATACGAGACAAATTCCTCCCGGCGGTGAGGGAAAAATTACCATTAAAGTCAATACCAATGGATATGGCGGCAGAACGTTAACAAAAAGAATAACGGTCAAAACCGATTCTCCGGTAACGCCCTTGTTATATTTGACGGTTATTGGCAATATCAATAATTTTGTTCGCATCATACCCAATAGAGTCACTTTGAGGGGGTTTACCGGAGATCCCATAGAGAGAACGGTAAAAATAATTCCTGAAGAAAAATATCCTTTCAAAATGGTTGGAGACCGGACCGTTCGTAAAAAATACATCCGCTATGAACTGGAGGAAGCCAGGCGATCAGAAAAGCCAGGGTATGTTCTGACAGTGGCCAATCTGAAAAAAGGAAAAGGCCGCTATTTCGAAACAATAAGATTAAAAACAGACAGCAAAATACGACCGGAGATTAGCATCCGTGTGTACGGCAATATTCTTGACCGGTCGCCCGGCGGTAAAAAATAGCCATGAAACATATTAAAATTGTTGCTTTTGACTGCGACGGCGTCATGTTTGATACAACAGAATCAAACACCGCTTACTATAACCA
>JAFDEW010000407.1 GCA_019310125.1 Deltaproteobacteria bacterium
CCGGCGGCGTTCTCGCTCATTTTCAATCCTCGAAATAGCGCGCTATGCCTGCGGTTGAAAACTCGCTCGGGCCTTGCCGGAAACCAAAATCTACCATTTCTGGATGGACACTAAATAGTTTCCATCCGGAAATGGCCCTTTTCCGCAATCTCTGCGCCTGCTCTGCTTGCCCTGATGATTGGAATCAAACCGTGATCCTTGATTAACAAAATACAGCACGCATTTTAAGAGCTCGGGAGATCAAAGATTTGTTGCCCAACACCGCAAAAGCTTTTCCCGCCTGCGGACATACAAAGACAGCTCTAATCCGGATATTTCATGAAAAGAAACGAAAAAGTGTCGGCAGTTTTTTTAAAAATTACCGGCCAATCTAAAGATTCTCGTGGTCTGGCCGCGACCAAGTTACGATGTATCATAATTTAGGCTTGACTTTATCCTATAGATGCATAAAAAATATGCCGAAAATATATTTTATTATAATATTTCTATATGTTACGCAGATCACACAGAATCTTTTAGAATAAACAATGTATTATACTTCCGAAAAGTCCATAAGCAAGTCAACAGGATTAATAACGACGTGAAAGAGATAAACGAAAAATCAGGCTCAAACCCACATAACACCGCTTCAAAAAACCAGTCCGATGATGCCGTCTCCGATGGTGTGATCCTGTTTGTGGTTAGCGCCGTTCAGTTCCTGACCCCCTTCATGCTGTCCGCTGTGGGAGTGGCCCTTCCGGCCATTGGCAGGGAGTTTTCAGCCAGTGCGGTTCAGCTTGGACTTGTGGAAACTGTCTATATCTTCGCCTTTTCCCTTTTTTTGCTTCCCGCGGGACGGCTGGGTGATATTTACGGCAGGAAAAGAGTCTTTACGATCGGCATTCTCGTGTTCACTGCGGGAACCGTTTTGCTACCCCTCGCCTTTACCATCGATAGTTTTATTGTGTTCCGGTTTTTTCAAGGGTGTGGCGGGGCCATGATCTCAGGAACCAGTGTGGCCATCCTTTCTTCGGTCTTTCCACCGGCCAAACGCGGGCAGGCCATGGGGATCATCGTGGCATGCGTCTACCTGGGGCTGTCTCTGGGTCCGGTTCTCTCCGGATTTATGGTCACCCACCTGGGATGGCGCTGGATCTTTTATCTGGGGGTTCTGGTCGAGCTTTTCTGTCTTTGTCTCACTGTTTTGAAACTTAAGGGGGAATGGGCTGACGCAAGGGGTGAGCGTTTTGATTTTGCGGGAACCCTTCTTTACATTATCTCTTTATTTTGTCTGATTTACGGCACTCTCAACCAAAAAGAGGGGGGGATTTATCTGGTGTTCATGGCATCAGGAGCCTTAGGGTTTCTGATCTTTATCGCCTTTGAATACCGATGTTCATCTCCGATTCTGGATGTGGGTCTGGTCATCCGCAACCGGGTTTTCGCCTTCAGCAACCTGGCCACCCTGATCAATTACGCCGCGTCTTTTGGCATCGCTTTTTTCTTCAGTTTGTATTTGCAAGTGGTTCGGGGGTATTCTCCCCAATGGGCAGGATGGATTCTGATTATCCAGCCCGTGTTTCAGATGGCTCTGTCTCCGTTTTTTGGAAGGCTGGCAGACCGGGTGTCGCCTGCGGGTCTGGCAACTGCGGGCATGGCCTTGTGTACTCTGAGCCTGGGGCTGGTTTCCCGGGTTCATGCCGGAACCCCCCTGCCCGTGATTATGGGGATGTTGGCCTTGATGGGTGTAGGATTCGGTCTTTTTTCATCACCCAATACCACCACGGTGATGGGCAGTGTTCCTCCCAAAAGCTATGGTATCGCATCCAGTTTTCTGGCCACTATGCGGACCATGGGGATGCTGTGCAGCATGACCATCATCACACTGGTGTTCAAACATATCATGGGGGACCACCCGGTGAGTGCGGAAACACAGTCCTCTTTTCTTGCCAGTATGCATCTTTGCATGATGATCTTCTGCTTCCTTTGCGTGGCCGGAGTATTTTGTTCCATGGTCCGCTTGAAGCCTGTCTCTTCGGATGAACCATCTATATCGGGAACAGTGTCAAAGCTTGATTCTTGATTAAAAGAGGAACCATAAACGGTATTAATTATACATCGCTTCGATTTGATCTTTATATTTTTTCATGACCTCCATCCTTCTGGTTTTCAGTGTGGGGGTCAGTTCCCCGCGTTTCTGACTGAATTCCTCAGAATGAATATAAAACTTTTTAATTTTTTCAAACCCTGCAAGCCCCCTGGACTGGACATCTATTCTTTCCATGTAAAAATTTGTAATTTCAGGAAGTTCGGTGAGCTCCACCCATGTGGTCCACTTCAGTCCCCGTCCCCTTGCATATTCTTCAAGCGCTTCGAAACACGGGACGACAATTGCTGAAATATATTTCCGGCTGTCACCAAAAACCGCGATCTGCTCAATATAATGATCCCTGGCCACAGCGGTTTCAATCAGTTGCGGGGCGATATTCTTGCCCGTAGATAAAACTATAAGATCTTTTATCCGGCCCGTGATCTTTAAAAAACCATCATTATCAATTTCGCCAATATCCCCTGTCCTGAGCCACCCGTCGATGATTACTTTTTCAGTTTCT
>JAFDEW010000100.1 GCA_019310125.1 Deltaproteobacteria bacterium
TTGATTTTACAACATATGCAATCAAAGTTGATCAACCTTGGGTTGCTGTTCTGGCAAGTTATCCCTTGTTCCATTTCGGTGAAAAATCCTCAAATTTCTGAAGGTAAAGGCTAAGACACCCAATCTTAAATCACCTAAATAAATCATCACTAATTTCTACTTTGCCTATTACCCAAATTACCCAATGTGTAATATTTGTTATAATTCTCTGAAGAGTATTCAATAATATTATTTAATATAACAGCACAAGTTGATGTAACTAATTGAAATTTATATAAGTGAAATAATCGAATCATTTTGCATAATTTTTGCATAATAGAGCAAGAAACAAAAAAACAGACTTGACAGAAGAATAAAACCAAGTGCATCAAATTAAAAAAAATACTTTAAAGGAACAGTGTCATTAATGATAGTCAAAACTGAAAAATTTGAGCTGGAAATTTCTACTGGAACTGATGTTTATTTTGGATCAATAACATCAGGGCAAATCTTCAAAAAATGGAATGATTTTGAAGACAGTGAAAAACTTCGATTAGAAATCATACTGGAAAAAGTTGAGAAGCTAGTATTAGAATCCGAGAAAATATTGCGGAAGGTACCTTATAGTAAACTGTAGATAGTGCTATAATTGTTTTTTTAAATTCTATGCTGATAAACAGAACCATTTTATACCAGAAAAAACCTTATATCCCTTATGTTGCTCCCTTTGCCCTTTTTGCAGTCTGCATTTGTGTGGAGCTACTCTTCAATATTTCCCAACGCATTATATATCCAATAAAAACCATTTTGATTGCTGCTGTCCTTATTTACTTTTGGAATGTCTACAAACAGGAAATAAAATTCTCATTTAGCTGGCTGACCGTTATATCCGGAGTTTTTGTCTTTTTTGTATGGGTGCTCCCTGAAGGGTTGTATCCTCAAATCGGACATTCAGAGTTTAATCCTTATGAACAAGCAAGCGGCTATGGTGTATATTTTGTTATTTCATTCAGGTTGATCGGTGCCACTTTGGTTGTTCCTTTAATGGAAGAGTTATTCTGGAGATCATTTGCCCTAAGATTTGTCATAAAAACGGACTTTAAATCCTTGCCACTTGGGCAGTTTTCATGGTTCTCTTTCATCTTTATTTCTGTTCTTTTTGGATTTGAACATCACCGCTGGCTTGTAGGAATTTTAGCAGGAATGGTCTATTCAGGACTTCTCTATCGAAGTAAAAACCTATTCGATCCCATCCTTTCCCATGCAATAACAAATTTCTTGCTGGGTATTTATGTTGTCTCAACCCATCACTGGTCTTTCTGGTGAATGATCAGACTTGTCTATTCTGCTTTCACTAGTCGCATACTTTATCTGATTTTTAGTATAAGAGGTATAACACTTACTATGCTCCTTTTAGGTTCTGGGATTTTAGGCTTTGGAGTATTTGGTTTAGGAGGACGTTCGTTCAGAGGGTGCATAATATCTGATAGAATGAAGCATTTATCGATCTTTGATACCTGCAATGTATCTTTTTACCTGGAAATGGATTCAGATTATGTGATATCGAAATCCGAGGTCATTTGACGCCACTTTTTTTGCATTTTTGTAAAAAATACGATATATGAACTTTAAGTTGAGGTTCTCTTACCGGTACTCATGGCAAGATCACAAAGGTTTTGACAAGCCGGATTTTCGTGAGGTAGTCTCAATTCTGCACTTGGGGAAGTTTCCCCGAAAACATTATTAATGTCATGTTATCAGGGCAAATTTAACTGATAATCAATGGTTTGACGATAACATATACAACGAGGTCTTTGATGGAAGTTGAGGTTAAGCAAGATTGTACCGGAGTGGACTGGAAGGCAGTATCCGAAACATTGAAATGCGTTGAAATGGCGTACTACGAACCTGATGTTCACAAAAAAGCGTTTGAATCCAGTCATACGACCGTGTTTGTCTATCATGCTGACCGATTGATCGGTTTTGGTCGAGCGATTTCTGACGGTGCCTACCAAGCCGCTATCTACGATTGTGCCGTTCGCCCTGAATACCAAGGGAAGGGGATCGGAACGACAATCATGAAGAACATCTTGCCCCGGATCTCCCATTGCAACATCATTCTATATGCGACACCAGGAAAAGAAGGGTTCTACCAAACACTCGGATTTCGGAAGATGAAAACGGGCATGGCGCACTTTAAGAAAAGTGAATCAATGAGAGAACGTGGATTCACGGAATAAATGGAAGAATCAGGTTATTTTAGACATTAATAGTTATTAGAACAACCTGACTAATATCACACCCCCTAACAGTAAGAAAACACCCAATATTCGCATTCCGCTAACGGGATGCATTTGATATCCCAGCCAGCCAAAATGATCTAACACCACTGAAGTCGTCATTTGACCGGCAATGATCAGTGCAATCATGGATGTGGCCCCCAGCCTTGGTGCAAGCACAATGGTGGCCGCCACAAAAAATGCACCGAGCAGTCCGCCGGTCCATATCCACCATGGATGACCGGACAGTGTGTCAAGCGCCGGCAAGGGGATTCTTAAACACAAGGCATAAACGAAAAGGCCGATAGTCCCCACTGCAAATGAAATCGTTGCGGCCAGAATTGCCGATTGACTCCACTGGTTCAGTTGCACGTTGATGCCGGCCTGGGTAGGAAGAGTAAACCCAGCAACAAATGCTATCAGAAAAAAAGTCCAGATCGAATTCATTGGTTTTATTCCTTTCACTGTAAAGGCTTAAATACAAAAAGGTTGATCATAGGAAAGAAAAAATCTGCTGTCAATCTTGAAGTAAATCTCAACGTTGCAAAAGTCGAGGATGCCTCAGATCCGCGGCGTCAAGAGTGAAGCCGTAGCCATTTACTGCGAACCCTTGACAAAAAAGGAGATGGGGTATCATCGGCTTTCCCATGGGGTAAACAACACGGTGAAAAAAGATTCCTTTTTGGATATCACTGACAGTTGAATTCAGTATATTGGTAATAAATGAACACAACACTATGGTTTAAGCGGTTTTACACAAATCTCATCGTGTTGTTTATGCAACTATGAGGTAAATCCACTTCTCGATTCATGATACCTGCCTTGAGTCGCGAATCCAAACCACCACATGAAGGGTATTGAGATGATGAAAGGAGAAAAAAATCAACTTGACATGTATCAAATTTAGTGGTATATAACTTATTAAATATAATAGATAAATCAGACTTTGTTACGTTTTACCTGGAAACAGGCTCAGAGTTTGTGATATCGAAATCCGAGGATTATTTGGCTGTGCTTTTTTTTGTATTTTCGTAAGAAGCACGATATATGTATGTGAAATTGAAGTGCTTGGGCCTGCACTTTTGATAAGTAAGCACACGCTTTTAAATGATCCATTTTTGTGCTATATTCTCAATATACCAAAAGATACTAAATGTAATGTAACAAATGGATATCTTAAACCCGATTTCGATTTGATATTTGCAGGTCCAATTTGATATGTGTCAATTTAGCGGATCTCACCTCGTGTCAAGATATCTCAGAGCGCACCGTGTTTAACAGGCCACAATATATTGAACTTGAACCCTCTTTTCTGATATGATTCAGATTATAATTTTCAGACAGCACCTGACCTATTCCTGATCTCACGACACACTGCGGCAGCACGCTTCATTTCTTGCACTCTGAAAATTGAAGAATATCATTAGTATTGTTGAAATTTTCGGTATTTAAGCTTAGCGTAAGTTTGGTTGAGTTTTCAAAAGCCAAGAAACTCAAGTATACAGCGAGTAAGCTTGAAACTGGCAGGACTCAAGCATAATGCAAGTATTGTCGATTCAGATAGTTTAAAAACCATGGGTGACAGTTATGGTTAAAAATTCGATATATGAAGAATTGGAACAAAGAATCAAGATGTTGAAAGAGGAGTAATCCAGATGTAAACATGATGTGGATATCCTGCAAAAGCGCGAGAAGAAGGGCTGTCCTGATAACACCATATATTCTATATTAATCCGAAACAGACATGCAAAGGAAAATATAAACCGATAAAATGCAAGATAAAGCAAAATCCAAAGCCAGCACCAGGCTGCTCATATCAATCAGTTTGATTATTGCCATTGCCGGGGTTTGTTCGATATTAGCGATAAATTGGCGAATGAAAACGCACGCTCGAGAAGAGGCAAGAGAAGAAGCCATGATACTGCTGGATCGAAATCTTGCCACCCATACCTACTTTTCCCATCAATTAAAGCCGGTTTTATTCAAAAAATTTGAGGGCAACACTGAAGATAATTATTTTGAACCGATTTGGATGTCCTCCACTTATGCAGTCAGAGAAATTGATAAATACTATCATTCTCTTGTAAAAAGAGACTATTATTATAAAGAAGCTGCAATCAATGCCAGAAGCCCCGAAAACGAGGCGGATGCGTTTGAGCGGGCGTTTATTGAGAAGATAAATGAATCTCCTAATCTGAATGAACTCTCAGATATCAGAATCATAAATGAAATTCCGTTTTTTTTCGTCCTGCGACGCGGAGAAACCATGGAACAAAGCTGTCTCCGTTGCCACAGCACCCCGGAAACCGCACCGGCAGATTTGGTAACCTATTATGGTCCTGATCCCAGTTTCCAACGCTCTGTCGGCGAAGTTGTTTCAGCCATTTCCATCAGAATACCTCTCGGTGCCGCGTATGCGAAAGTAAATCGACTTATTTTTCATTTGTCACTTTTGTTTGGAATAACATTGTTGATTGTTTTCGGATTGACCGTCCACCTTGCCAAACGGTGGGTGTTCGACCCTCTGAGCTTGATTCGTATAAAGGCAATGGAAGTTTCTAAAAATCCGGAACATCTCGGAGAGCAGATCGATTTACCCTCAAATCTTGAATTGTCAGAGCTAACAAAAGCGGTTAACGTTATGTCTTCGCAACTTCGGCAAGAACGTGATCAACTGGAATTGCGAGTACTTGAAAGAACGGAAGAATTAAATAATGTGAATTTGCAGCTCGCAAAAGAAGTTGATAAACACAAAAGGACGATAACGGAACTGGAAGCTACACTCAAGGAGATAAAAACACTCCGAGGATTGTTGCCTATTTGCTCACATTGCAAAAATATCCGCGATGACAAGGGTTATTGGAGCAAAATAGAAGCATATATCCATAAACATTCTGATGCTGAATTTAGCCATGGTATTTGTCCGGAATGTGCAAAAAAATACTATCCTGATGTGGACATCTATGACGATTTAACGGACTCATGATTAATTATCCTATTCTTGAATCTAAACTACTCCAAAAATATTCAACAATATCTTGAGTATGTTAAAATTCCTATTCTGCAATTTCGGTAAGCCACAATATCTGAAAAAGAACCAACCTTGTAATCATGGTGATCACACAAATATCGGAGTTTAGATTCCTGAGATCGCTTGCCAGAAAGTGAAAATATCATCCAACTCAAAAACCTTAGATATGTCTGACTGAACTGTTTTTTTATGAAATCTCAAATTGTTATTTCATTTTTTCCATCAGATGCAGATTGAGGTCGATGATTGACATGAATTTTTATGGTCCTATAGTTCGATTCACAGACCAAAGGTTCACAAAATCGCAATGTATTGGAACTGTCTAAAACCGAAGATGTTTTCCCACAGACCGGTGTGGAAAGTCCGCAGAGCAAGGTCTGGTGGAAAAAGCGTTGGGCAATGAGTTAGCCAATCTGAACAGCAAGCATTGAGACTGAGCCTCCATCTACCCCTTGTACCGGAAAGCTTACTTTCTCCATTTCCTTGCGAAGTCCAAGTATATAAATAAAAGGCAGGTAATGATCAGGGTTCGGAACAGATAATATTGCGTCATCTCCGAAATTTTGGTAATTAATAAGAGATGTAACATCACCTTTAATCAACATTTCTCGCACATATTTCTCAAATCTCATAGCCCAATCAAAAGGAGGTATGTCTTTGTTATTCCAATTATAAGCAGCCAGGTTATGAACTATATTTCCGCTGCCGATAATTAGAATACCTTCTTCTCTTAATGACATGAGCCGATTTCCCATTTCATAGTGAAACATTGTTGGCTGAGTCTCATCGATACTGAGTTGGACCACAGGAATATCAGCTTCGGGAAACACATGTTTCAGCACTGACCAAGTTCCATGATCAAGTCCCCAGCTTTCATCAAACTTTACCACAATGGGTTTGAGCAGTTCTTTAACACGGTGGGCAAGTTCGGGACTTCCGGGAGCAGGGTAGTCTACCTGGTATAGTTCCTTTGGAAAACCGCTGAAATCATGAATTGTTGGAGGACTATGGCTTGAGGTCACCATACAGAAAGGTATGTAATAATGAGCAGAGACAGAAAGTATAGCCTTGGGGCGTGGGATTGATTTGCTTATGGAAGCCCACCCCTCGGTATAATTATTTTTAGACAATGCGTTCATTGGGTTGCCATGCCCAATGAAAATTGCGGGCATCAAATTCGTCAATAAAATACCTCCTAATTATTACCAAACATTTAGTTTGCGTGATTTTTTGCTGTAAAAACAGTGTAGTCTAAATTGCAGATTTTGAATACCTAAAAAAATTCCCCCTTGTCAAAACCTTTGATCGCTTGTGGGACTCCCAGGATATCATCTTGCTCAAAAACCTACAACATGTCTGACATCTTGGCCCTGATTACATATGTGCAATTTTCAATAGGGCAAATCCTTTTACGGGGGTTTGCTTTTTTTGCAATTCGGATATATGTACTAAACGAGACTCGGTTTCAGGTTGTACTTATGGCAAGCGATCTGTATTTTTATGATTTCGTTTATAAGCATCAAAAATTAAAGGCCCAAAATTTACATGATTCGGTTCCGTTATAATCTATTGACTCGATTGGGCCTCCGGTATAGCTTAAGGCAAGGGATCTTGCGTTATATTTTGAAAAAAGATGGGGGGACGCCCAATGGAAAATCGCCATGCCAAGATAATCAGCACCGGCCGCTACGTGCCGGAACGCGTCATGACTAACGCCGAATTTGAGCCCCTTGTTGGGGACGTGGATGCTTGGCTCAGGGAAAATGTAGGTATTGCAGAGCGCTGCGTGGCTGAAAATGAAACAACCAGCGATATGTGTACCGCTGCCGCTCGTCAAGCCTTAGATCGAGCCGACCTCTCTCCCGCCGATGTAGACCTGATCATATTGGGCACTGATACGCCCGATTACATCAGCCCTGCAACTGCTGCCATTTTGCAGCATAAACTGGGCGCTATGAACAGCGGAACTTTTGATATCAACAGTGCCTGTGCCTCCTGGGTTACAGGTGTGGATATTTCCGCCAAGCAGATCACAGTCGATACAGACATCAACAATGTTTTGGTCGTTGGGGGCTATGCCATGACCCGCTTCCTCGATTATCATGATAAGCGTACCTGCACCCTCTTTGGGGATGGGGCCGGTGCGGTAGTGATGAGTGTAAGCGACGAGCCGGGTTACCTGGCCTCAAAGCTGATTACTCAGGGTCAGTACTTCAAATCATGGGGGATATACACTGGCGGGGCTGCCTCTCCTGTCAACGACAACGCTCTCAATCGTCCTGTTATGCAGTTTTTGGAAAAATTTCCGGCAACCTTTAACAACGATAACTGGCCTCTGCTCATCCGTCAAACCGTTGCCAAGGCAGGGTTGGCCTCAGTGAATGAAGTTGATTTCTTTCTTTTCACCCAGCTGAACGTCAATACCATCAAAGATGTCATGCAACGGCTCAACCAACCACTGGAAAAAACCCACTGGATAATGGACAAATGGGGCTATACTGGCGCCTCCTGTATTCCTATGGCTCTTGACGATGCACTGGTTGAAGGTAAAGGTCCTCGACCAGGGGATGTGGTTCTGTTCTGCGCGACCGGCGGCGGATTCTCGATCGCCTGTGCTATATTTAAATGGTAAGCTGCCTGACACGATATTGAATCTTGTAAAATTAAAGCTTCTGGTACTATGCCTTGAAGTATAAAAATATCAAGCCTAAAATCTTTACAGATATCACAATGCCTGCTAAATTGTTTGTAGCCCAAATACTGGCAAGATATTTCAATATTCGGGAATTAAAAATGCATGAGCTTTCTCATCGCTGAAAATACCTTTTTTTATCAATTATTAGCATAAGATCCCGAGCGTAAGCCCGTGGGTGTCTACTTACCAATATTATTTTAGGGAGTGTTATGAATAAGAAATTAATTGTTATCGGTATAGGAATTGTTGGTGTTCTATTGCTGTGGATAGGGATTTCAGTTTATCCGGACTGGTTGTGGTTTGAAAATTTGGGCTTTTCGCCTGTTTTCTGGACCATGCTGTTGAGCAAATTCGGGTTTGGATTGATGGTCTGGCTGTTTTTGGCCCTGATCATCGGTATGAACATTTACGTCGCCAATCGTTTAAACCCGGGCATCGGGACAGGGGGGAATTTTAAAGTTGCCGACGATTATGTTTCCCAATCCGGCCTTT
>JAFDEW010000408.1 GCA_019310125.1 Deltaproteobacteria bacterium
GCCATTCCCAGGTTCATATTCCACGGTGCCTCTTTGGCCGGAACCCCGGAATCTTTTCCGAACCAGATAAAATACGGAAGTTTGATGCCCACGGACAGAAATGTCCCCACGGAAGCCAAAGTCATCATGAGCATCAAAATGGTCCGGTGACTTTCGCCCGCAGCGGCGATAATCATGGATTTGCTGATGAAACCGCTGGTCAGAGGAAACCCCGAGATGGATATCCCTCCGATAACCGTAAAAATCATGGCCCAGGGCATGCGTTTATATAACCCGCCCAGCTCACTGAGCTTGGATTTTCCGGTCATCTCCAGCACCGCCCCGGCCCCCATAAACAGCAGGGCTTTGTATATGATATGGGCATACGCGTGGGCACAGGTCCCGTTAAGGGACATGGCCGTTCCGATTCCCACCCCGCAAACCATGTATCCCACCTGGGAGACAATATGATACGCAAGGATGCGTCTGGCATCGTTTTCCACCACAGCGTATCCCACACCGTAAAGGGTCATGACCGCTCCCAGTATGGCCAGGGCCTCAAACCCCGGGAACGCCCGCGCCAGAACATAGACCGCGGTTTTTGTGGTAAAGGCGCACATGAACACCGCACCGGTCACCGACGCTTCCGGATACGCATCCGGAAGCCATGCATGGATCGGGGGAACCGCGGCATTTAGCATAAAACCGATCATGATCAGATAGTCGGCAGTGGAAGCCCCTTCCGCGGCAATACGTACAAAACTCAAATCGTGGACATTTTTATACCGCAGAAAAATACCCGCCAGAAGGATCAGCCCTCCGGCGACGTGAACCAGCAGGTATCTGTATCCGGCCTGGACCGATCGTTTCTTCTTCCGGTACCAGATCAGAAAGGTGGATGCCACGGCCATGAGTTCCCAGAAAATGAACAAGGTCAGATAATCGCCGCAAAGGGTGACCCCCAGGGAACCGGCCACATAAAGGAAGGCGGCAATATGCTGGCCCGTCTCTTTGACATGCAGCCCGTAAATACATCCGATAAGGGCCATGATGGTAAACACATGGAGAAACACCCGCGTCAACGGATCCACCCTTCCGAAAACCAGGTCAAACCCCAGATACGAAACCTGGCCGAAACTTTCGGGCAGCCACTGAATCTGGAAAAATGCGATGATCGGCACGGCCACGAGAACCACTTTCATCAGCCCCATTCGTTTGAAAACGGGCAGAAAAAAGGCTCCCATAAGAAACCAAGTGGCCGGATGCATGAAAATCGTACTATTTATCATAATAATCTTCCTCTTTCTCTAACCAGACATGAGAAAGCCCTTTGCACACGACAATCATACCCAGACATCCCAGTATTCCAAACACAGACCAGAACCCCATGATGGAATCGCCGAAAAAATGCGCTCCATGCCGTGTTGCAAAGAAATCGTAGGCCACCGCCCCCAGCAAAAATGCAAAGAACAGCCGTTTCAACACCTGCGAATGTTTATTTAAATATTCGAGTATTCTTTTCATCATCTCCCCAGCATCAAATTGATTATATTAATGAAAAGATCCGGATACACGCCGAACATTACGGACCCTACTGCCGTTAAAAATAGAGGAATGACCATAAGCATAATCAACGGAGAGCCCTCAAGGAACCTGCCGTCAGTGGTGTCTCCGGGCAGCGGTTTCCCGAAAAACGATGTAAAAAAGACCGGAATAAAATACCCGGCATTAAGCAGGCTGCTCACCAGGATTACGGTCAGAAGAATCATATTATGAATATCCAGCGTGCCTAAAGCCAGATACCATTTGGTCACAAACCCGCTGACCGGAGGGACTCCGATCATGCTTAAGGAGGCAAGACCAAAAGCAATCATGGTAAAGGGCATGCTCCATCCCACCCCGCCCATCTCCGTGATATCTTTTTTTCGTGTGGCCACGAAAATGGAGCCCGCACAAAAAAACAGGGTAATTTTGGCGAATGCGTGGTTGGTAATATGGATAAGCCCGCCGGTAATACTGTTGGGCGTGAGCATGGCCACGCCCAGAATAATATAGGAAAGCTGGCTCACCGTGGAGTACGCCAGCCGCATCTTGAGATTGTTTTTGGTCAGTGCCACCACCGATGCCGTGATAATGGTAAACGACGCCAGGTAGGCGGTAAAGGTTCCCAGACCCAGAATGTCAAGCAGGTTCACCCCGAAAACCGAGAGCATCACTCTGGCCGTGCAAAACACCCCCACTTTGACCACCACCACCGCATGGAGAAGGGCGGAGACCGGGGTCGGAGCCACCATGGCCGCAGGGAGCCAGCCGTGTATGGGCATGATGGCCGATTTGGCGAATCCGAACAGGCACAGGATATAGGTGATTTTCACCAGAGTGGACCCGGCGCCGTTCGGGAACATGCCGGAGACAACATTGCCCATTTCAAAATCCAGGGTGCCGCACTGCACATACACCAGAATCATTGCCGGCAACAGAAACGCCTTGGAGGCAAACATCAGGTAGACGATATATTTTCTTCCCCCGTGATACCCTTCCGCATCCTGGTGGTGGGCCACCAAAGGATAGGTAAAAACGGATACGATTTCGTAGAAAAGATACA
>JAFDEW010000101.1 GCA_019310125.1 Deltaproteobacteria bacterium
GCTGCATTTCGCAATCATTCAACGTACGAAAAGTACGCCTCATGATTACAAAATTTGCACGCCTTGAATTTGAACTTTTTACGAAACCGTCTAAATCGGACTTTTTACGAGTTCCTCAAGGATGTGTTTGCTTGATTTTCTATTAAACGAGGAGGAAATCTTGGGCCGTCAACGATCCTATTTTCTTCTATCCTTGCCGCTTCTTCTATCAATACCATTGCGATTCTCAGAGCCGTTATAATTAGCGTTATGGTTCTGCCTGCGATCATACTTTACAATAATAATACCGTCTCTCATTTTTCTGCGCCTGTCTGTGCTTTTTGCTGTGGAACTGGAGCCATGTTGAGCCATATCGCCTTTCCTTCGACGCCTGTTGATAAGCAGAGATTCTTCCTGATATACATAAGTATGCCTATCAGCCTTTCTCATGATTGCCTGTTGATGTGAAGAAATAGACAGGTCATCTTTACGAGATTCAGAGGCCAACTTAGCGGCCAATTCGCTGAAATTTTTTGTGATGTCTTTTCGCGGTGCAAATTGAGCAAGTGACTTCCCCTCATTTATGGCAGTTGATGTTGTTTGGTAATCATTGGGTATGGTCCAGAATATTTCTTTTTCAAATGACACTTCTGCATCTTCTAAGGAAGGGTCTGATTTTTTTAAATAACGATTGACAACCATCTTGATTTTTTCATCAGGAGGAGGATCCAAATCACGAATTGCTCTTAAAAGCTTATTCGTGATCAATAGGCAAGGATAGCTTAAAATCGAAACAAGCAGAATAATGTCTGACAATTCCAGGGTCTTAAAAGAGATATCATCCAGGGGTTGGCCGCCGTCAATGACTACAAAATCAAACAGTTTTTGCATAAGCATTAGTAAATGCGCAATATTTTTCGGTGTTACCTCTTTTCGGTCGCTAAAGCGACTTGAAGATGGAAGGATGCAAACTCCTGAAGCATCATCGGAAAGAATATTTTTTAAAAAAGTGTCATCCAGACGGGAAATATTTTTGGTGAGGTCGCTCCAATTATATTTTGGCTTATTCTCAAAAAAAAGGGGTAAATCACCAAACAGCAGGTTCATATCAATCAATGCAACCGACTGCACATCCTTTTTTTCTGCCAGACTGACGGCCAAATTTACGGCAATCGTAGTTGTTCCAACCGCCCCCTTGCTACCGATGACAGTTATAATCTTTCCTTGCTTGAAAGCCTCCTTGTTGACCGCTTCCGATATCTTATCTTTTGCCATCGTCAATTCCTTTATCAGTATTTTAAAATTGATTGATTAAGTGCCACCTCAAACTCCCGTTTTAAGTATAACCTTTGAAGGTTTTTGGCCATCTTATGGTTTGTATTATAGGTGTTGAAGTTGGGTGGCACTTTTTTACGGTAATACTGATTTTAAAGATCGCTTAACGTCTTATTAATGATTACAGCACAAATCATGCCAAAATGATTAAATGAATATAATTATAATTAATTTAAATAGTTACATTTTTTAACCCTATTAACATTATCACATATTATGAATAATATCACCTATTTTTATGAAAGTTAGTTCACAATTTTAGTATTTTTCGTGGGTTGGAACGATACAAATTTTAGAAAAACAAGATGGGGAAGAACCGTCTGTTCTCGGTCGGCAAAATGTATTTGGTCAAATCATTCTTTCCCTTGATTCCTCTGAATGGGGCATCAACTGATCAGCCTTGTTTTTCTCCTGCCGATTCTTCGTCTTACGCAATGCACGATCAATAGCAGGAGCAAGTTCCTCCAGATCGTTTTTCAATATGTAATCATGTGCGCCAGCCTTCATAATCGCAACTGCATTTTCATATACAATCGCACCGGATACAATAATGAATGGTAAATCGAGCCTCTTCTCCTTATATAGATCAAATGCCTCAAGTGCACTAAAACCGGGCATGGAATTGTCGCATAGGATAACATCCCATGTTTGTTTTTCAAATGCGTCAATCATGGCTTCGGCCGTGTCAACCTGATTGTAAGTTGGATTATAGCCCTCTTTCTTTAATTGGCGCACAAGCAGTAGGGTATCGTCTTCAGAGTCCTCAACGATCAATACGCGGATGGGTTTATTCATAAACTCTTTATCCTGTGGTGGGGATTCGTTCAACCCCAACCAGTAACGGCCCATGTGACCTATGATTTCAGAAAATTGGGACAATTCCGAAGGCTTTCGTATAAAGCTGTTGATCCCCAAGCTGTAACAATCCCTTAGATTCCGATCATCCTCGGATGAAGTAAAAGCAACCACAGGAAGCAACTCCGTTCGTTCATTATTTCGCAAACTTTTTAATACTTCCAGGCCATCTAATTTTTGAAGATTCAAATCCAAAAGAATCATGTGAGGCATTTTCATGAATTCACGGCCTGCATAGATTCCAGTTCCGAACAAATAGTCAAGCGCTTCGATTCCATCCCTTGCAACCACCACCTTAGTTACAATATTATTTTTTTGGAATACACCGAGTACCAACCGTTCATCGTCGGTATTGTCTGTAACCAGCAAAATTATTTTCTCATCTTTTTCACTTCTTCTGTCCTCACCGCTTCGTCTTTCAAGACCGTTATAGTTGGGATCATCTTTTTGCCTGCGATCATAATCCTCAATCATAATCCCATCCATAACTTTCTCCCGACGGTCCTTGATTTTTTGCCAAACATAAATTTTGCTATCGTGACTCATATTTTTATCTCGAAAAGTGGTGGTTATGACTCCATCACCCTGCCAAAGATTATGGAGAAAAGGTGCGTACGTACCTGAGACTCCAAATTGATTAAAAGATGTAATGCAAAAAATGTGCAAGGTTTGGTATTTTAAATTAAAAATTATAGAAAACGTCAGATATCCTATAGTTAACTTAACTGCGCAATTAATTAGATTACAAGGTAATGACAATAATTGACAATAATTGCGCTATTTTTTGACAAGTTTAACAATATGTTGGGGAATCATTAAGTTAGAAATACCAATCAATATGAAAAATAAATTTGAGATTTGTTTTGGCTTGGAGAATATTTTTGAACAAAATTTTTCTTGACTGGCAATTATTTTTTTATTAGAAAGAAAGTTTCCAATCGATCCCCAGTAGCTCAGTTGGCAGAGCAAGTGGCTGTTAACCACTAGGTCCGCGGTTCGAGTCCGTGCTGGGGAGCCAACCAATAATACCCGGTCACATTGACCGGGTTTCTTTTTATATCAAGTGGTTACCCAGTCTAACGCTCACCCAATAAAAACTACCAATTCATACACCTGCGGACATTTTTTAAAGTTATGCCCCTTCAATGCTTTTCATTAATTCATTCGCAATATTAGAACTTTCAATTCGTATGATGCTTTCCTGCGCGCTCCCATAGCTTAAAAGATTGATACTGCCATACCACACAACCTTTTGATCCATGATGGCAAATTTTTGGTGGATATTGGATTTAAAAACGATATTTATGCCGTTGCTTGTTAAAAGGTTCAATGTCCTCTCCAAAGCGGCATAATCCTTCGCCATAAAATCCTCTTTCGGTCGGGTCACAACGATGACGCGGATATTTTTGCCGGTTGAGATTTTCAGGTATTGTATCATTTGGTGGGTGCGTCTTTTTCTGACAAACGGGCTTACAATTAGAATCTCTTTTTTAGCGGCAACGATATCCTGATTGAAAACATGCAAAAAATTATCTTTATTGAAAATGATATCCAAGGGTGCATCCATGGTCTCTTCGCTTTTGGCTTTATAACCCATTGAAGCGTATCCGTTCAGCCGTTTCTGATACATTTTTTCCAGCATCTTTACCTGAATATCCACATAATCATAAATCCGCACTTCTTTTTTTGTTTTGAACAGTCGGTGCAGCCTGCCGGCATATTGCTGAAGAGTGCCTTTCCAGGATATGGGCATGGCTAAAAACAACGTGTCAAGACGCGGTTCGTCAAAACCTTCCCCAATAAAATGACCGGTAGCCACCAAGACAATATTTTTGTCAGCAGGAATATCGGTGAGGCGCTGAAAGGCCTTCTGCGTTGCTTTTTTTCCCATACCGCCCATAAGTGTGATAACATCTGTAACCTCTTCCTTTAATTTTTTTGCAAGCAATTCAACATGGGCGGTTCTGAGCGATAAAACAATGCAGTTTCTGCCTTGATGATAATTATTCAGCACATCTTCGATAATCTGCTGATTCCTAAAATCACTATCCGTGATTTCGGTATATAATTCCTGAATAGACACATCTTTTTCGTCATTATCCAGAGGAACCCTCAAAGATGTGAAGCGTGGAACAATATAATGGTCAAAAGGCCTGTTATCCGCCTGCTTTTTTGGATTATCCCGATATCGACTGGGGCCGCAATGCATGAAAAGAATCGGATGATGCCCATCTTTTCTTGTCGGTGTGGCAGTCAGCCCATAAACATATTTTGCACTGGTGGTTTTCAGAATTTGTTCATAGGTAAATGCCGAAGCATGGTGACACTCATCGGCAATGATCATCCCATAATTATTAACACATTCCTTAACCTCTCCCTGTCGGCTTAGCGATTGCATCACCGCTATATCCACAATACCGCCTAATGTATTTTTGCCTCCGCCCAATTGACCGATGACGCTTATTTTCTTTTTTCGCCCCCTTTTCTTGCCTGCGGTAGCAGGCTGTTCCGGCAATGGTTCATTCACAACCAGAAACTCTGACAGCTTTTCTTTCCATTGTGACAACAGGATGACCTTGTCAACCAGGATCAGCGTATTCACTTTTTTCTCGGCGATCAGCTTAATCGCCACAATGGTTTTACCAAAGGCTGTTGTTCCTGAAAGAATTCCGTTGTCGTGATGCGATAGGTGTTTGAGGGCCAAAGATTGTTCATCTCTAAGTTGGCCTATGAAATCTACATCAATTCTTTTTCCGCTGTAAGTTTTATCGATGAATCGAATACTAATTCCGAGTTCTTCAAGCTTGTGAGACAACTCAGGCTCGCATCCTCTTGGCAAACACAGGTACTCTTTTGTTTCATCAGTGCAGGAGACGACCCTGGGGTGCCCGTAGGTCGGCAATCGCATGGCTTGCTGTTTGTAAAACATTGGGTTTTTAAAGGATGCGAGCCGTTTCAATCGATTCAACGCCTTTTGGGAAATCCCCACTTTTGAAATATACAGCATATTTGCTTTGATGATGTCGAGTTGCTTGGGAAAATCACTTTTTTGCAGTCCAGTTTTGTTTATATGTCTTTCCCATGGCTTTTCTGTTTCCTCTTCTATATCTATTTTTAATGTGCCCAGTTCATGGCCGGGGCAAAGTTCTGAAATAAGATCATCAAGACGGTCTTCGGGAATCTTCCGAATGGTGGATAAGAATGCCCATTGATCATCATAGGATTCAAAATTATCATCAACAAATTCAGTGTTGTTATTATTTCTTGCTGCTTTCTGAAAAGGTAATGCAATCAAATTCCCTAAACCACCTTTGGGCATGGTGTCCTGACTGGGAAACAACCGGTCATATGATTTAAAGTGGATTTCATGCCTCCTACTCATGGAATAAGTGAGTAGGGCGGTGCCAAATTTACGGGCCAAAGCAGCTGATAGCCGGTTTTCAAAGAAAAACCAGACATGACCGCCTTTTCCAGAACGGGAACGTTCGACAGCGAAAGGAATATTGAACCCCATGCAAACATTTCTGAGAACAGTGATATCTTTTTGCCAGTCTGCTTCGTCAAAATCCATTGCCAAAAAGCGGCATGTCTCATCAGGTAGCATTGGATAAATGCCGACGACGATATTTCCTCTGAGATGATTCTCAATGACATCTTCGTCCAAAGCAGCATAAAGTTTGTTTTCACATTTGGAGCAGGGGATTTTTGGCTTGCCGCACACTCCCGATTGCCACTGATTCAGACAAACAGGTGAATAGCCCGATGTCCCTTTATTCTTATTCTCCCATCGCTTCGCATAGACATCATCACGGCTTCTGAAAAGTGACATGAACAGACGGATCTTAGAGAGAGAATCCGACGTGCTGTTCATATCTGAAAAGCAGTTCCTGTCAGTCGATTCATCGCCAGATATATATATTTCCGTTTTTATTGCCGAGGTAGTGTTTCGGATAAACTCTGATTCCGTCAGTCCAAGTTGAGCTTTCAAGAGGCTGTTTTCTTTTGTTAATCGGTTTATCTGTTCCAATAGAGCATTATATTTTTTGAGTAATTCCTTATAATCCATCGTTGTCTTAAGGATGCTGCGATATTTTTCGCAGGTGTTTTGGTCAAATGGTTGCCTCCAGATAAGGCATCATAACCTTTCTCACTCGACATACCTCAGCGTATTTGAGCAACTTTTCGAGATTGAATTGTTGCCTGGATCTGTAGAGTTTAAGAGCTTCAAGGACAACCTCCATCCCAATTTTGTTTCGGAACTTAAAGCAATCTGCCAAGGTTTTCTCAGGATTGTAGATTTTTACGGACACACCATCAATGGCATGATTTTCGATGCCGGAGTTGTATGCTTCATCCGAGAATCTATGTGCCTGAATAGGAGGATAGTCGAGTGAAGGTATTCTTGAGTCCCTTGATACAGCCACGGAAACAGTATGTGGAATCTGGGTCGTGATATTATGATAAGACAGCGCTGAAATAAGACAGATGACGGCATTAGGGAACCGAAGACTTACCGTAACCAGATCCGGGTTGGATAGCGGAGTCAGCTCCACCAGCCGATAAACGCCTCTGCTCACTTGCTCGATGATACCCTTGTCTCTGAGCGAATACAGCATATAGCGTGTAATGCCGTGTGCGAGAGCCTCACTCATCCGGAGTTGACCACCATGCTTGCGAAATATTGCTATGGGACGTTCTTTCATTTTTAGATACAGACAAAAAGTTTCCACTTGTTCATAAGTGGTAACAATATGTCTGATATAAGTTTAAAAATCAAGGGAAATTTTTGAATGCCCTACATTTGCTAATGCCTTCCGCATTTCATCAAATTTCCTGAGCTTTTCATCATCAGACGCCAAAAGAGTTAAAGGCCTAAGCTTCCTTTCGGTGAAATATTTCAGGATTTCGGGTTCATCTGTATTCATCAGGTAATCCGTTTATTTGAGGGGAATTTGGCCGGTTTTTCACCCTTGATAAGCATCTTTTTGTTTTCTCTATTTTCATATAATAAGTGCCGCTATTTTATAAGTTTTATTGCCGCGATATTTATAATTAAAGCCAATGGCTATTGAGAAGACCCTGGTACACTGAAGCAGCGGTGTTATTGATTTTTGTATCTATAAGATCGCATCTTTCATTGCATCAATTTTATGTTTTGAACGTTAATTATTTCTTTTATTTTTTGCACCAGCTTATTGAAGGCTTGATAAATTTATCACCATCAGGTCCTTTCCCTTCAGCTTCTCGTTTAGCAGCAATCCTGTCTCGTCTTTCTGCAAGGTCATTCGCCCATGCTTTGCACTCACTAACTGGAATTGAACATGATGTAAAACCACCATCTACAAGTTTTTTTTGCTATTGTTGGATAAATTCAATAAAATTTGACAAATACTTTTAAATCAGGTATTTATGGACACCGTGTATTTTCAACCCCCCGTGTTACTGAAACGGGGGGAAGGGATGAAGTCTATTAAGCCAAGTAAGCGACCATAAATTTATTCCAAAAATGTAATAATGCAATTTCTTCTTATACGTCATTTTCTGTACGCCTATTGCGCAAAGAGCATTTAGATCTAAGTCAAAATAACATTATGAAATCTTTAAAAAAATGGTATGGATTCTATAATTCACTATGCGGCATACGCATCAATAAATGTACGTGTTTGCCCATATTTTTAGGTCGTATAATACTAGTTGGCGTGAATGTGAAACACAATCGATGGAGGTATACGAATGACTCACGAAATATGGCTTACTGACGATGAGGCCAAGAAGGTTGTTTTTGCTGGCGACAAGCGAGCCCTTGAGAATGGCAAACCCAGTGAAGAACATGCTGTAGCAGTAGCGAAGTTTATTGCTTCTAGCGAAGGGAAGACTCTAAGAGTCACAGATGGACACGAAGTCTCCCATCTTGTGCATGATCAACAATTTACTGAGGTTGATCGATAGTGTTCTCATAGACGTGTAAATGAGACTCTCTGCGGACATGTTGATGTGTCCGCAGAATGAACCGAAAGGGATCGTGATGTTGTCGGTGCAGCACGAGAGCAGGAAAAGGCTTCGCCAATCGGGTAGCCGGGGGTTTTTCTCCCCCAGCCCCCACACCACCCGGCAAGCGGGTCCGCACCGGGCGGTTCACTTAAATTACCGGACCGTAGTTGGGTAATGAATGTTCACCCACAGTTCTTTGACATTTAGCAGACCTCGATCCTTAAGCCATTGATTCGTCATGCCGGTTTGAGTGGCTAACGTCCGGGCACATTTCCAGGGGCCTTTACGTGAA
This sequence comes from Deltaproteobacteria bacterium, assembly GCA_019310125.1. Classification (GTDB taxonomy): domain Bacteria; phylum Desulfobacterota; class Desulfobacteria; order Desulfobacterales; family UBA11574; genus S5133MH16. Next base: position 8,453 of record JAFDEW010000101.1, read on the forward strand.
AAGCTCATGGGAATGGCTTTAAGAAGGTTGCGAATTCGGGTGCGGACATATCTCCATCGTTTCCAATAGCACATACGCACCCGTCGCCTGAGCCAGTGATCTATCTCAGGTATCGGACTATAATATTCCGATATGCCGAAGTAGTTCATCCAGCCCCGAAGGTATTGCGCAATCTTCTTCATTCGGTATTCCATGGACACGAACCAACTTCGACCGGTCAGACGCTTGATTCTCCATCTGAATTGATGGAAAGCCTCGTCAGACCACCGAATCTTGGTTCCTTTGAAGGTAAATCCTAAGAAGTCCGTGTCATCCGTTTTTGTCACCCGGCTTTTCTTCTTGTTGACCTTGAGTTTGAGCCTGCGATTAAGAAATCGCTCGATACTTTGGAACACTCGCACTCCTGCCCGATAACTTTTCACTAACACGAGAAAGTCATCGGCGTAGCGGACAAACCTGTGTCCCCTCTTCTCAAGCTCTTTATCCAGATCATCCAGAAGGATATTAGCCAAAAGTGGGGATAGCGGGCCACCTTGGGGAACACCCTTTCGAGTGACCTGCTGGCGGCCGCTGAGCACCACACCGGCTCTCAGGTACTTACCGATCAGTTTCAGGACACGTTTGTCTTTGATTTTCCGAGCCATCCGGTGCATTAACACATCATGGTTGACCGTATCGAAAAACTTTGACAAATCCATGTCCACGGCGATCCGGTAGCCTTCTTTGATGTATTCCCGGACTTTGTAGACCGCATCATGGGCAGACCGACC
>JAFDEW010000409.1 GCA_019310125.1 Deltaproteobacteria bacterium
ACAAAAGAGCGGTGCTATATTGTAGAAACAGCGAATGATTCGGGGGATGAGCTTGTTTCTATTTCACGGGCAAGAGTCGAACCTGGTGTAACAACAGCTTGGCACAAATTAAAACGGGTGACCGAACGTTATATAATCATTTCCGGACAAGGACGTGTAGAAATAAATGACTTAGATCCAATGGATGTTTTTGAGGGTGATGTGGTACGAATTCCAGAAGATACCCCTCAGAGAATCACCAATACGGGTCAAATTGACCTTATTTTTTATGCGGTGTGTTCGCCCCGTTTTCAAACCAGTTGTTATATAAACCTAGAATAAACCCTATAGTTGTATAAAAAATATGCCAAAAATATATTTTATTAAGCTATTTCTATAGGTTAGGAATACCACACAGAAGCTTTTGGAATAAATCCAGCGTGAATTCCAGGAAAAAACGTTTGGTAAGGCAAATTTTTAACCCTTTGGGCTTCGCTTTCAGCTACGACCCAACAGGTCGGGAAAGCCCATGATATCGTAACTCCTTCGTTGCCAAGGGTTCGCGGTAGTTTACAATGAGGCGCCCTTGAACCTGAACCTTTTACTTTGCCGTCTCAATTCTGATTTTTTACGAGTTCATCATTGTTAGAACAGCTGATAAAAGTTCATTCCTGTTGCAGGTATCAATGGCATGGATAAGCGTTTCAAAATCTTTCTGTTCGATTTCCCACTGTTGTCTGATGCGGCCAGATTCGATATCATCTATTAAACCTTCTAGCTCTTTCAGACCCCGTTCAAACAGTAGATCACCGGTATGTGTTTCACCCTTTGCACAATATGAATAACTTCTATACAGTATGCTGAAGAAGGCTTGAATCCTGGCAAGCTCTCCTGCAAAAACACCCGGCATTGGATCTATTAAATCTTTCACGCCCAAAAACCCGACGATTTCCTGGAATATGACCAGACGGAACATGTCCCCGAGAAAACGAGTGGCTTCCGTCTTACTTTCCGACCTGGCCAGACTTTGTTTATAGTGTGCAATTCGCAAATCCGGAGTAAAAATTCCGTTTACGCCCTTTGCTAAGCCTGAAAGATAAAATTGCTGATCTTCCGCACGTCCCACTTCAGAAAATGTAAAAGGTGCATATTTTCTTAATGAATAATTATCTATACCGTAGCCGCCGCCCTTGACCACGGGATGGGAAATAAAATCATCAAGTCTGCCCGCAGCTTTGTTATACAGTGCGGTTGCGCGTGCGTGCGCGATTCCCTTGTTAAAGAATATATCCGCTCCGATAAAATTACCATCAAATTTAACGTCCGGTTTGCGAAGGCTATTTTCATATCCGAACGTTTTTATATCCCTTTCATTGATATACTCTCCCGCATTGACACCTATATAAACCGGCCTTCCTTGGGCATCTTCCGCTGTCCCGCCCCAGTACTCATGGCACAGGGTTTGAAACCATGTTTTACCTGTTGCGGCGTAAAGATCACCGGACCTGATTCCCTCATCAGCGTCAATTTTAAATCCGGCACGTATACCGTGAGTTTTTTCCAGAATAAGCTGAAAATATTTAAGTGTATTAAAGTGATTGGCATATTTTCCGGAGACCGAGAAAACCGCCTTTCTTAGAGGATAAAAATTAAGTGTTTTTTTGAGGTTGCCTGTTGTTTGTTCAGAGAGATAATAAAACCGCATATTTTTGTAGTGTTTTTCTTCCATGATATTTCTAAGCCACATGCTGCATAAGCGATCAATGCGCGGATGGGTGACGGAAATCGACAGAACCACAGGCACTTTGTAATCAGCACGGAATACTCCTTGAGCTTTTTCGAAGCCGATTTCTTCATCCAACTCATTTAAACATGAGATTAGTTCATGGCTGTTGTCCGGGCTGAATACCGGTACCGGATGGTCATAATCGAAGACAACATCATCAGGAATATCTATCACTCGGTTCCATTCGTCTCTGATATCCCTGTGAAGAAATTCCGGTATACTATCAGGCAATGAATACAAACCGTTTACCTGTAAAACCACTTGTTCCGGCGTGTACGGTTTTTTATTTGGAGAAACTTTCGATAATTTCCATTTAGGAAGAATATCCTCATCCGCCATACTCACTTCCGGCGCCCAAATTTCCGTGACCGCCTTAGCGGACAGATTATCATCATCCGAACCGGTTAGTATTTTCCAGCGCTCCTCCAGAAACAACCTATTCCGGTTTGTGGAATAAAACCGAATAAAATCATTCTTTAGCCGGTTGTATAACTTGATGAGCCGTTCGTCTTTGAAAACCGCACTCTGACCAATTACATATTTAAAAAAATCGGCAATGATATTCTGTGTTTCTGATTCTCCATTTTCTATTTTTATGCTGCCAAGAGGGGGAAAACCTTTCTTCAATCCTGTTATACGTGCAATAGTTTCTCTAAGAACTTGTTCTGCGTGAACCGGCATGCTAACCCCCTAAAGTTCAGGTATAATTTTATTTCGGAATCCGAATACAGAGAGCATCGGCTAATGAATCGGATATCGGTACCAGTGAGTCGATGTTAAAAACATATTAAAAGAGAGCACGATTGTAAACTCTAAACCCTATCTTTGCATAAACAACACATCAGATTATACGTTAAACGGCTTTGACACCCTTCATGACACCCTTCACTTTGCGCATTTGAGAAAGATTTGAAACCGCTTCAAAAAAAGTTTGACTTGACTTGAATAAATTCATGCATAGATTGATCTTTAATTTGATGTTAAAATAAACCAAAGGAGATCATTGTGGAAAAAGTTGAAAACGGTAGTTTTGTTAGTGTGGACTACAAAGGGATATTGGAAAACGGTCAGGTGTTCGACACCAGTCACGGACGCCAGTCGATGGAAATACAAATGGGCGCAAGGCAGTTGATCAAGGGATTTGAAAATGAACTCATGGGGATGGCTTTGAACGAAAAAAAGGTGTTTACCCTCGCGCCGGAAGACGCTTACGGACTAAGAGATGAAGACCAAACG
>JAFDEW010000410.1 GCA_019310125.1 Deltaproteobacteria bacterium
TCTTAAGGTTTCAGGTGTCAGGTGTCAGGAATGATGAACAGAGGTGCTGGAGCCTGAAACCTGACACCTGAAACCAGGCATACGGGAAGGAATAATTATGGCATATTTTTTAAAGCCATATTATGGGCAATTTTAATCACCCCAGGACCAAACTAACCGGTTGATATGGAGGTGTTCATGAGATCTGCAAGTATAATTGTCACCATGTGTTTTGTGTTTGGCTGGAGCAGTTTGCTCGGCTCAGCGGCCGCCCGGGAACCGGACCGGATGACAGAAAAACAGTTTGTCCTTAAGCCGATTGGAAAGGTTCATAAAGCAAATGGGATTACCACGCTTGTATTAAATAAAGATGTTGCGCCGGCGTTGCATGGACTCGATGGCTTTTCGCACGTGTGGGTCCTGTGGTGGTTTGACCGTAGCGACACCCCCGAGAAGCGTTCCGTTCTCCAAGTACATCCCCGAGGGAACAGAGAGAACCCGTTGACCGGCGTATTTGCCTGTCGTTCACCGGTTCGACCCAATCTCATCGCCCTGTCCCTGTGTCGTGTTCTTTCGGTAACCAACAACATGGTTGAGATTGACAAGATCGACGCGTTTTCAGATACGCCGATTCTGGATCTAAAGCCCTATATCCCGGGATATGATTCAGCCAAGGCCTCCATCCCGGATTGGCTGAAGAATTGTAACAAGGCTGCTGATAAAAACGCCAAAGATACCAGCAAATAGGCCTTACACCCGGCAGCCATTGCTTTTCGAGTCATCGATAAGATTTGAGACCCTTACACATATTTTTTTAATTTTCCCGAGTTAATTTCGTTTTTACATGAAAAGGAGCTGTCATATGATTAAGGAGATTACCGCTCAGGAGCTTAACGCAGAGAATTTCATCAATGATAAGGTCAAAGAGATCCAGAACGTGGTTGGGGACGGAATGGCCATCAACGCTCTTTCCGGAGGTGTGGATTCGTCTACGGTTACGATGATTGGCCACCGGGCCCTGGGCGAGCGCCTTAAGACTGTTTTTATCGAAAATGGCCTCATGCGCGAGGGAGAACCGGAACAGGTTGTGGGTCTTTTCCAAAAGCTTGGCGTTACCGTTGAAGTGGTGGATGCGAAAAAAGAGTTCTTCGCGGCCCTCAAAGGAATCACGGATCCGGAAGAGAAGCGCGAGGCCATTACCCAGTCCTTTTACCGGGATGTATTCGGACGCATGGTCAAACAAAGCGGATCAAAACACCTTGTCCAGGGAACTATTCTGACCGATATCGACGAGACCGTTGCAGGAATAAAGCGGCAGCACAATGTGTTTGAGCAGCTTGGAATCGATCCCAAGGAGACTTTCGGTTACCGCATCATCGAGCCGCTCATTCAGCTTCGCAAAGACGGCGTAAGAAAGGTCGGCAAGGCCTTGGGGCTTCCCACCGAGCTGTTCGAGCGCATCCCGTTTCCGGGGCCGGCCCTCTCGGCACGGGTGATCGGCGAGGCCACTCCGGAACGTATCCGGACGGTCCGAAAGGCAACCGAGGTTGTGGAGCGTCTGCTCGAGGGCACCGGTGCATTCCAATACATGGCCATTCTTCATGAAGACCGCGTAACCGGCATGCGTGACGGCAAGCGAGATTTCGGTCAGCAGATCGAGGTGCGCTGCTGGGAAAGCGTGGACGCACGGATCGCGACACCCACGCGGCTTTCGTTCGACATTCTCGAGAAGCTCGCCGGCGAAATTATCCGCGATGTGCCGGGCATCGTAAGCGTAACATACAACATAGCGACCAAGCCTCCTTCAACCATCGAAGCCGTCTAAGGACAGGGGGGTATCTTCTCAATAAGTTCAGAACTCCTGACCTGTAAACATAATTTCAACGTGATATGAAGGTTGAGTTGTAATTTCAGATGCAACAATTTGAACATCGAACGTTCGACGTTCATCTTTTATATGCTCTCAAGGCGTGGATTGCTCATTAAAATATGTTGAATCTGAATTTACGCCAGGTCAGTAGCCCTGAAGTTAGAAGCTTCGCCCCAATTGGAATAGTGGAATGCTGACCCCGGTGAAATAGAAAAAAGTTTCACTGGGTAAAAATAATGGGTTCTGGTAATATACCAGAACGTATTGAGAACTTGCGGGGTGTAAGTCAAGACTGTTGTTTGCTAAGATTGCCATGGCCATTTGGTTTCAGGTGTCAGGTTTCAGGTGTCAGGAGGCAAACAGCGCTGAGGGAAAGATTCATCATTTACGCCATACACTTCCGCTTCCTCAGCTAACTGCCAGCGGCGTTCTCGCTCTGGGACTTTCCGCTTCAATGTTTTCTCCAATCCATTCAACAACAGACATCAATGTGTTGCAATCGACATAACTTGTTATAGACATCGAGGTCCTTTCAGATCCATATAATTGCTATTGGTCACCTCGTTTTCCCCTTAACCCTAACACCCGAACCCTGACACCTGACACCTGACACCTGACACCTATAAAAAGGGTTTCGGAGCCACGGTTTGTCAATAGACAAGGATCAGCGTTTACCAACGGCCTTGATTTACAACCGAGCTTGCGTTATAAGATTCAGGTATGTGAATATGACCACTGGCTATTCCATCATCATTCCCGCTTATAATGAGGAAAAATGGCTGACCCGAACCCTTCCGCATCTAAAGCAAGCCATGGACATGTCGGAGGTATCCGGAGAAGTCATCGTGGTGGATAACAATTCTACGGACGGAACTGCCCGTGTGGCTCGCCGGCACAATACCCGGGTTGTTTTTGAACCGGTCAACCAGATTTCTCGAGCTCGCAATACCGGCGCAGGCATAGCAAAAGGTCGCTATCTCATATTCCTGGATGCGGATACTTTTCTCTCGCCGGTTCTGCTGAAAACCGCATTGCATCATCTTTCCAGCGGCAGGTTCTGTGGCGGCGGGTGCCTGGTAGACTTCGACAAACCAATTTCCCATTTTTCCCGAAAAATTCTGGATTTGTGGAACTGGATTTCCATAACATTTAATGTTGCGGCAGGATGTTTCATCTACTGCCTCCGGGACGGCTTTGAAGCCATCGGCGGCTTCAGCGAAAAGGTATATGCCGGTGAAGAAATCTGGTTTTCACATGAGTTGCGATCCTGGGGTCAAGCGCATAACATGGGCTTTCAAATGATCTCATCCCCTCGAATTATCACCTCCAGCCGAAAGCTGGACTGGTTTTCTCCCCTTCAATTGGCAATTTCAGCTGCGGTATTGACGATTTTTCCATTTTCAGTACGGTTTCGTCGGCTTTGCTCACACTGGTATTACCGGCCAAAAAATAGGTAATCTAAATAATGATTTCTGTACCTTCTCTTGCAAGAAAAACGTTTGAAAAATGCTTCCGGCATTCTATTTCCATATTGGATAGAAAGGTATCATTATGTTCCGGGTCGTGATGAAAAAGAGCGAGGTTTTTCACCCCGGCTTGTTTCGCTACCTCTATGGCTTGCTCCCAACTGCTGTGGCCCCATCCTTTCTTCGCCTTCAATTCTTCAGGGGTATATTGGGCATCATGAATGAGGAGATCGGCATTTCTGGAAAGTGCCACCACATTGGGATCTATACCATCCTTGTGCTCAACATCAGTACAATATACTAAAGTTTTATCTCCTTCTTCAAGACGATACCCATATGCATCGCCACGATGGCTGTGCTTGGAAGCTACAACCCTAATACCTCTGGGGTGTTCATATGTGGTTATATCCGGTTGCAGGAAAGTAAAATTCGCACCCATCTTTTCCAGGGGAACAGGAAAAAAGTCATTCTGCATTTGTGTCGCAAAAAGGTTCTCAAGATCTCTCCCCATCCTCTCTTTCCCACAGATGGATATGGTGATGTTCCGTCGAGGATCATAAGCCGGCTCGAACCAGGGAAAACCTTGAATATGGTCCCAATGGGTGTGTGATAGTATAATATTGATATTATCGTATTGTTCATGAGAATTTCTTAATAGATCATTTCCCAGCTTCCAAATTCCAGTGCCGGCATCCAAAATAGCAATCCTGCCCGTACTAAAAGTTATCTGGATGCACGAGGTGTTTCCGCCAAATTGGAGATAATCCGGATATGCTAATGGCATTGACCCCCTTGTGCCATAGAATTTAACTTTCATCTTGTTTCATCTTTCGTAAGCGTTCAAGGGTTCAAGGTTCAGAGGTTCACAGTTAAGAATTTTTTGTCCCTTTATCTTTTTCCATTCGACGTTCGATGTTGAGCGTTCGATGTTCGATGTTCAAGTTGTTGCATCTGAAATTACGACCGAGCTTTCATAACACCTCGAAAATACATACATAGGTCAGGAGTTCTGAAGTTAGGGTTCAAGCTCATAACAGTTCCAGGTGCTTTACACAGGGAGTCCACGATTTAAGCGGTCGTTTGCAACCTTTACAGCTATTTGCACCCTGCTTGATTTTACAGTAACTTTCAACCACAAACTCGAAGAGTCTTGCATTTTTGACGGCCATAGCCACTTCATCCGCGATGGCCGAAAGAATCTGATCATCTTCTTTATCAAAAAATTTGTTTTCGACTTTGTTTAAGGCATTAATAACTCCAACAAGTTCATCTCCGGACATTAAAGGTGCTGCGAGAATCGACTTGGTTTTAAACGCATGTTCTTTGTCAATATTACCGTAAAAGTCAGGGTCGCTTTGAACATCATTGACCACCTGGGTGGTTCGATCTCTCAGGGCCCGGCCTGCA
>JAFDEW010000411.1 GCA_019310125.1 Deltaproteobacteria bacterium
ACCGCCGCACTTCCTACGGTGATGTTGTCAAAATCGTCAAGCTCCGGATATAGTTTTGTCAAATAACTTAGGGTAGATCGATCAAATATAGGGATGCCTTTGTCGTTAAAAATAGCGATTCGATCGGGGGTTTTTTTGCCTTGAGAGGTGATTGGATGAACCCAGAACAATCCTTTTTCGGTGTACAGCAGAAAAAACTTTCCCGGTTTCCCCACATTTTGGGGAATATGTTTTGCAGCAATATCCGGATTCACACTTCCCGGATTTCTTGAAATTGCTTTGAGAACTTGGTCTTCCTCATATAGAAGTGCGGTGACTTGAGGATTTCCCTCTATATGCTCTCGATAAAATTCCCTGGCAGACCGGTCAACTCCGGGAAGGGCGATGAGGAGCCCGTGGCACCGTTTGTCCTTGTGCCATCGCGTCATATACTTGCCGTAAAATGCCTGAAGCTTGGAAGCGGATACGACAGTTTCATAAAACTTACAGTCGGCAAAAAGGGGGGATCCGGTTGCGTTATGCTTGCCCGCAATATCGATTTCCATTTCAGCGGGGTCTGCGTGCAGAATGCGGTCGGCTCTGTAACCATAGTGATGCAGGACCTGGATCATCATGGCTTCAAACAACTTGCCACGTGACCGGGCCCTAGCCTGTGAAGATCTGCCTTGTGCAAGTATTTTCAACCTTCCCATGACGACGGTAGTCTCCAGTCAAATAGATGGTAAACATTTTATTTCTACGTTAAAATCACTTTTATGTCTTCGATTTTCATTGGCTTTTCACAAACTTTCTAAAAATAAAGCATTAACAACGTCCATGTTGCAACCGTGTTCATACGTATCTCACAATTTTAACTATGGCTTTGACCACCGCGCATCAAGACTGGATGGACCAGCAAGACAAATTGGAAAAAGATGGCAGAGATACCGGAATCCGCAAATTCCGGGAAAAGGCCACCTACTTTTATATCTTTGTTTCCAAATTTCACCCAAAATAATAGCTGAGCCGTTGCCAGGTCGAGCGTCACTATGGTAGAGTAATAACATTCGTCGTCAAAAAGGAGCCCAGATTCGCCTGCTGACAGCCTATGTGCACCTATTACGCCGTGTTGTAAGACGCGCCTGGGCTTATATCAAATATCCAGAACTTGTTAGTATCCTTGACTATTTTTTGATTATGGAGTAATTATTTTCATAATGTTAATAGTACATTAAATTAAACCATACGCGGTGGAGAATTATATGATTAAAAGGAACCCCTTAACTCATTAAAGAGAAAAGGGGTTTCGTCTTTTTATAATTATTTTTAAATAAAAGAATAAAATGGCCACGGAAAACAAACAAAAAGCAAACAAGTTGGGAAGTTGCTTTGGCAGTTTGGTAATAAACCTGTGGATGGAAAATCCTTATTTCAAGGAACATTTTTCCAATGAAACATACAGCGATGGGCCGTTCTTGGGTCTTGAAGAAATGAGGGCGCAAAAAAAAGAGAAATTGCAAGCAGCTTGTTCCAATAAAGACATAACCGTTCACTGAACTTCTCAAAAAGTTGATACACAGGAAGGCATACAATTAATGAGCAAAAAAAAGAAGGATCCGGTTATTAAGGATTAGGGGACTTACGGGACGTACATTAGTTTATAAGTTGACGTGTTAATTAAACTTAAGGACGTTGTTGACCCCAGTTAAATAAAAGCAAACATGATTTCACGGGGCAAGCTAAGTTGAATAATTGTAAGGATAAATGGCGTAAGTGTCGGCACTTTTTATAACAAAGCTGGAACAAAGGCGCGTCATCGCTCTTGATATCCATAAAGTCCTTTAATCTTCGGCAACTGATCTTGAAAAGAAAAACATTGAGGTCGGGAAATTCGAAAACAACTTAGCAGATCTAATAGATAAAATTGAAGTTTCTATTTTAGGTAGCACGGGGCTTAGTCATGACAAATAGCATTCAAAAGGAAATTCAAGTTTTTATTGGAGAAATTGTTAATCAATTTAATCCCGAACGCATTATATTGTTTGGGTCTCATGCTTACGGCAACGCAAAACCGGACAGCGATATAGATCTTCTGGTGGTGATGGATTTTGAAGGTCGTCCTCATCAAAAAGCCTTTGAGATAAGAAGAAAAATAAAGCGTTCTTTTTCTCTGGATCTTCTTGTTCGCCGTCCGAGCGATATTGCTGACAGAATAAGAAAGGGGGACTTTTTTATTAAGGAAATAATTCATAAGGGAAAGGTATTGTATGAAAGATCTTACAAAGGAATGGATTAAAAAATCAGAAGGGGATGTTGGCACTGCTGTGCGTGAATCTTCAGTCAAAGAAGGCGCAAATTGGGATGCCGTATGTTTTCACGCTCAACAGGCTGTTGAAAAATATCTCAAGGGAATTCTTCAGGAGATAGAGAAACCATTTTCAAAAACACATGATCTTTCGGTATTGTTAGAACTGGCTTTGTCTGAATTTTCTGAATTAAGTGTTTTAGCTGATGACCTTGAATGGCTGTCTGCTTTTGCTGTTGAATTTCGATACCCTGGTGAAGACGCCCTGGAAGAGGATGCTAAACACGCATTGGCTGTAATGGAGCGTGCCTTATCATTATTAAAACAAAAAATAATATAACTGATTCTTTTGCTTTCCTGAACTTCCATACCAGTCCCTTAAATTTTCTTAATGGTGGACACTTGGGGTCGGTATCGCGTCTTGATTAGCGCATTAGCTGACATCTGGGATGATTAAAATTCCCCATAATATGGCTTTAAAAAATATCCCATATTTACCCGTATGCCTGGTGTCAGGTGCCAGCGCCTCTGTTCATCATTCCTGACACCTGAAACCTGACACCTGAATATATGGAACAAAAATGGGATTAAAATTCCATCTGTATACACAGCGATTTTCACCACCCCAGTTTACGTGTGAACGAGTTACCCTTTGGAATGGTTTAGCTTATATTCTTTCATCGTAGGTTTCCTGGATTGCCTTTACCAGGCAGATCAGAGTATGATTTACGGGAGTCGGAATTCCCAGTGCAATCCCTTCCCGAACGATAGCGCCGTTTATGAAGTCAACCTCGGTAATTCTCTCCTTTAAAACATCCTGAAGCATGG
>JAFDEW010000412.1 GCA_019310125.1 Deltaproteobacteria bacterium
ATTTTCTGGCCGGACGGGGGGATCGACACCGGGCTTATTCTACTTCAAAAAGAGATCCAGATCGGTCCGGATGACACCACGGGCGCACTTTATTTTAACCACCTGTTTCCCATGGGAGTTGATGCCATTCTCGAGTCCATCGACCTTGTCAAAGCAGGCAATGCCCCCAAAATACCCCAGGATGAAGCCGGCGCTACCTATGAAGCTCCCTGTGATGACCGGGTTGCGGGCATTGATTGGGAAAAGCCGGCCGGAGAACTATACAATCTGGTTCGCGGTTGCGATCCCCAACCCGGTGCCTTTGCGTTGTTGAACGGTGAAAAGGTTCGTTTTTATGGTGCACAGCTTATCGAAGAGAGTACCGATAAAGCTCCGGGAACCATTCTCGCCGTTGACGATCAAGGCATCCATGTGGCGGTGTCCGGAGCAAAGCTTATTGCAGGCAAAGTCCGGCCGGCCAAAGGCAAAAGTCGCCGCCGCCGAATTTGCTGCTGAACAGGGGCTTAAGGTCGGAGATATGTTCGACAAGTGAGACCGTTGGTAAACGCTGATCCTTGTCTATTGACAAACCGTGGCTCCGAAGCCCTTTTTTTAGGTGTCAGGTGTCAGGTGTCAGGTGTCAGGTGTCAGGAGTAAGAAACGAATTAGCTGACACCTGACACCAAACAGCCATGGCAATCTTAGCAAACAACAGTCTTGATTTACACCCGTCTCCAAATAATACCGGCTCAGGCGGCTTTTTCAATTTTTACCGCACATACCTTATACTCCGGGATTTTGGCAATGGGGTCAAAGGCCGAATTAGTGAGTACATTTGCCGGGTTTTCTGCAAAATGAAACGGCACAAAAAGCAGACCGGGCGTTACCTGCTCACTGATTCTGGCCGGGGCCTGGATTGCGCCTCTGCGGGTGGTAAGATTGACCGTGTCACCGTCTTTCAGCGCCAATTTTTCTGCGTCCCGGGGATGAATTTCCACATAACCGGTTTTTTGTTCGGCATCCAGATTTTTAGAGACCCGGGTCATGGTACCGGTATGATAATGTGAAAACGTACGGCCGGTGGTCAAAAAAAAGGGATATTCATCATCAGGCATTTCCGCAGGATCGAGATACTCCACCCCATGAAACAACCCTTTGCCCCGGGCAAATTGATTGGCATGCAAAAACTCGGTTCCCGGGTGTTGGGAATCGGGGCAGGGCCACTGCAGTCCGTCCAGTCCCAGTCTTTCATAACTCATACCCGCATAGCTCGGCGTCAGGGGGGTCATTTCCTGAAAGATTTCTTCAGCACCTTGATAGCTCATTTCATAGCCCATGGCGGTTGAAAGCCTGGATATGATTTCCCAATCCGTAAGCGCATCCCCCACCGGATCAATGGCTTTATTTACCTTCATGCAGCGACGTTCGGAATTTGTAAATGTACCCTCCTTTTCCGCCACCGAAACTGCTGCGAACACAACATCCGCCTGCTCAGCGGTCTCGGACAGGAAAATGTCCTGGCAAACCAGAAGCTCAAGTTTTTCAAACGCAGTAATAATATGATTTTGATCCGGATCACTGAGCTTTGGGTTTTCTCCGATCACATACAAGGCCTTTAATTTTCCATCCATCATGGCCTGAACCATATCGGTTATGGTGTACCCCACCTGGTCCGGCAATTCTTTTCCCCAGGCGCTGGCAAATTTTTTGTTGTTGGCTTCAACGGTTACCACCTGATAGGCCGGGAAAACATTGGGAAGACCGCCCATGTCACAGGCCCCCTGAACATTGTTCTGGCCTCTGAGGGGATTGACGCCCCCGCTTTTCACCCCCACATTGCCGCAAAGCATGGCAACATTACAACACGATTTCACGTTATCCACACCGGTGGTGTGCTGGGTGATCCCCATGGTGTAGAGCAAGGCCGCCGGGGAGTTTGTGGCATAAAGTTCGGCCATGCGTTCCAGGTCTGCCCGGGCCACACCGGTTATGGCCTCTACCTTATCCGGCGTATACGTTTCAACAACCGCTTTGAATTCATCAAATCCTTCGGTCCGTTCCTGAATGTAAGTTTTTGAGTGCCAGTCATTTTTGATAATAATATGCATCATTCCGTTAAGCAGGGCCACATCACTTCCCAGTCGATGGGTGACCGCAACATCTGCAAAGCGCGCCAAGTGAATATTTCTGGGATCGGCAACAATGAGTTTGGCCCCCTTTTCTTTGGCCCTGAAAATGCGCCGGGCAATCAGAGGATGGCATACCGTTGTATTTGAGCCGATAACAAAAATACAGGCCGCATCCTCAATTTCTGCAATGGAATTCGTCATGGCACCACTTCCAAACGCAGCGGCAAGACCTGCCACTGTGGAGGAATGTCAGAGACGGGCACAGTGGTCCACATTGTTGGTGCCGACCACCGCCCTGGCAAACTTCTGGGCCAGATAATTTTCTTCATTGGTAATTTTTGCAGAAACGAGCACGCCCACACTGTCCGGACCATGCTCTTTTATAATGGCCTGAAGCCGCTCAGCCGTGGTCCGGATGGCCTCATCCCAGGAGGCTTCCTGCAGTTGCCCGTCTTTCTTTACCATGGGTGACTTCAATCGCTTATCGCTAATGACATGTTCATGGAGGTTCCACCCCTTGATGCACAGCTTCCCCTGATTTACCGGATGAGTTTTCATGGGCAGGGTTCCCTCAAGCCTTCCGTCTAATACTTGAAAAAGCACACCGCAACCACAGCCGCAATATGAACATGTTGAAGGGATAATTTTGTAATCCATAGCTATTGTTCCTCATATAATTGAAAATTTTCTATTGAATATTGACGGTTTCGTAAAAAGTCCAACTTCTGCGTTGTGCTGCATTTCGCAATCATTCAACGTACGAAAAGTACGCCTCATGATTACAAAATTTGCACGCCTTGAATTTGAACTTTTACGAAACCGTCTAAATCGGACTTTTTACGAGCTCATCAATATTGAATATTGAAGGAACCTTACCAACCTTAAAATACTATACATAAATTTCGATTGTCGAGTTTGCAGGAGATGTAACGCACAGAATGCGTTATCAATGTTAGATACCGCACCGCAATCAGTATCTGCGACAACCGCCCTGCAACACAGTAAATCCGATACACTTGACAAACCCGAAGGTTTTTAAATTGTCAATATTCAATCGTCAGTATTCAATTTCGCCTTTTGGTTACTATTTGTCCTGTTAAAGTGATATCTGACAACCCAATTTGAGTATTTTACCTTTAAATGTCAAATCGGTTTGGGTTCTAACGTCACCTCATCACCCAGAATGTTGAACGGAGATTGATCGGCACGCATTCCGGTTTTATAATCGAACATATCTAACATTACCTGGTTAACTTTGCGGTAAAGCAGCCTTAGAGGAATATCTACCGGGCAGGCGTCTTCACATAGACCGCAGTCTATGCAACGGCCGGCCATATGAACCGCCCTGACCAGGTGGAAGATCGGAACTTCGGGCGGAACCGTGCCCGTGGCAATCAGGTCATTGTGTTCCATGCTGCATTCCTGACAGAAACAAACCGGACAAATATTCCGGCATCCGTAGCACTTGATGCATTTTTCAAATTCATACATCCACCGGTGAAACCGTTCTTCCTGGCTGAATTCTTCG
>JAFDEW010000102.1 GCA_019310125.1 Deltaproteobacteria bacterium
TATTTGACGATCTTCCCCCTGATGCCTTTGATTCGGGGTGACAAATCGAATCGCACTATGTCGATGAATATTGTTATACCACAAAACAAATTGACTCACGCAGTCGAGGCGGAAGATAAATTTGTGATGTTCGCATCAAACACATTGCTATGCGTAGAAAGCGCCGGCCCATACCGAAATCAGCATGTTGACCAGCGGCTTCACGCCGTTTGTAGTCGGCCATCAACTCCTGTGGGCCATGTAAACCTAAATGTGAGGCCGATTGAACCACATAGTTTTTCAGAATACGATTGCAGCGCTTTGCAACTTTACCACTATAGCTTTCGCCCTGCGGGTCGCCGGTTTGTTTAACACGAGGTATAATACCGGTATATGAAACCAAATTATTTGGTAACGTTCAAAAGTGTTCGCATCGTATGTTCAGGGCAATAAAACGAGTAGCTGAACGATTTTCTGTTTTGAGTTGATTTTTTAAAAAACCTTTCTGAATATACTCATTACAATTGACAATATGAAAGCCCCTCATTAATTCTTAACTAATTGATATATAAAGATTATATCTATATGCTTATGGTCACATATTTTAATCGATTACAAGCATAATAATAGAAGTATTTAGAGATGTCTTTTCTCTTTGGATGATCTGAGTTAAACGCTAATTAATATTCTTTTTCGTGCCGTGCGAACACTTTTGAACGTTACCAATACTTTAGTATTAGTTTTTGTATTTTAGGGTACTAGATTTTCTAATACCCTGCAGCTTATTGGGGTGAAACGGAAATTCCGTTAAACGGGGTCGTAGCAGTGCGGAGATTCCGCCCATCAGGGCTGCGAAGAGTTTCATTTGTGAATTGAAGGATAATATTTAGCGGACATCTTGAACAATGGATTGAATACGAACTTTTAGATCTTGTCAAACTTTAATAGTAAAGCGTCGTTTCTTTGAACTCAGCAAGTGCCTCCGGATGGAATAAGTATATCATTTGTCATGAATTCAGCGCTATCCTGAAACAAATCGATACGCTCATAGCAAGCAAGTGATTTTTAAAACATCGGGTAAATTTATTACCTCATTTCTTCACCTTTGTTATCAAGAATATCTCATGAAAATTTTTACCCCTCGGGCTGGTATGTGTAAAATACATCTTGATAAAATCTTTGAAACTTAATAAAATCTTTGAAAAGCATTTGGAAACATTGAAATTTAAAATTGCAGCCGGTCATTAGGATTACCGTTGTTAAGATGATTTAAAACATAAGAACCGAAATAAACGAGGTAAAAAAATGGAACAGGAAAAAATCATTAATGAGATATCAAACCTGCCGCCGGACGCTCAACGACAGGTTGTTGACTTCATCGCTTTTCTGAAAACACGTTACAGGCGATCTCGTGAAGAAAAACGATCCAGACGAACAAATCTCGTCAATGAGCCATTTATTGGCATATGGAAAGATCGTGAAGATATGAAGGACAGTGGTATGTGGCTTCGCAATATTCGCAAAAAAGAATGGTGTGGAACAAGTTGATATGCTGATTGTGGATACAGATATTCTGATTGACGTGGGTAGAAACGTTAATGACGCTATAAACTGTCTGCAGCAGATCGAGCAAAAATTCTCTGTTGCTGTCAGTAGCGTTACGCAAATGGAACTGATTGTCGGTTGCAGGAACAAAGACGAACTTCACTCTCTTGAACACTTTATAGAAAGATTTTATATCATCAGACTGGATGAACAAATTTCAGATACAGCAATTGACTTATTGAAACAGTATCGCTTAAGCCACGGCCTGTTAATAGCCGACGCACTAATTGCAGCATCAGCCATTATTTCTGACTTACCCTTTGTAACAAAAAACCAGAGTGATTACCGATTTATAGATAACTTACAACTACTCCCTTATCCTGATCCTTTCCAGTAAAAATATTCGCCCTGCTAATAATTTATGAAATCACCGATGGTGATCTTCCCAGTTGACGACCAACTTTCACATAGCCCAGTCAATACGCCAACGGTATGATTTTTCATGGAAATTTTCTAATACCTTGGCATCAGTTTATAACCTTCGACGGAAATCCCGGCAAACGGGGTCGTAGCAGTGCGGAGATTCCGCCCATCAGGGCTGCAGGTGTGAAGGGAGAGAGGATTTACTGATAGGAACATTAAAAATTAGACAGGATCACAGGATAAAAAAGATATTTTTGCCTTTCCTGCCTTGTCCCGTTGAAAGCGGGAAAGAAAGGCAAAAAGCATAATCCCTCTTCAAGGGAAGGTGTACATCCCTGAACCTTAAGGGGTGCATTACCAGTTTGTTAATAGCTTTCCAAGACTTTTTGGTTTCAGGTGTCAGTGTTCAGGTTTCAGGTCTGGCGATTCCTGACACCTGAAACCTGACACCCGATGGCGAGGTTTTCGCTCAAAAATAAATAAGTTAATGCGTGAGAACCATTTTAACAAATCGGTAATGCTCCCACACCTTAAGACTCTGAACCGTTGACCCTATGCGGCACGGCTTGATTTAAATGCCTTGAACAAGGACGCATCCATTACCGCTTCGTAGCCGGTTAACCTTGCCACAACCACATCCTCTGAGTCCAGGAATGTAAAATCTCCCGTCATTTTATGATCGGTCACTTCTTTGACTTCAAGGACTGCGGTAACGCCGTCGGTGGGAAATGCGTCTCGATACTGGCGATAACTGGCGCTGTAACTGGGCAGAGAAAGGGTTTTCCGTTCTTCAAAGCACCATATAATGGCCATCTGACACGCGCAATCCAGAACCAGGGGGTCGGCGATCCATCTGCTTCTCAGCGGATCGGTCATCCATTCTGCGGGGGCCGGCGCTGAAGAAATTCGTGCGGCCACGGACCGGGGAGAATATCCGATGATTTCCCGGATTCCCCGTAGCTCCAGACCGTGAAACAGGATTTTTTCGTATATTTCGTCGATGCTTCTGGAATACCCGTTTATGCCCATGTACTGGGATTTATCAAAAGATGGGGGCGCTTGAATCTTGTCGGTTAAAATCGCCCGGGCACTTGAGTGAATAATATCCATATTATCTTTAATGCCGTCCCTGATTTCAACAGTCACCTCAAAAAAAGACCCTTTTTTCCGGGTTTTGCCGGCCATAAGGCGGATCAGCTTTTTTTTCTGATCAAGCTTGATGCCCTGAAAAATACGCATGTCATCCAGACCGTGAAGCAAAAGACCCGGATTTTCATGCAGAGCACCGTGGCCGAGCCATTCGGCGATCAGGGCAAAGGGGACCACGGGTTTTCCGTCCAGAATATGGGCGTCCAGTATCGGATATGAGTGAATATCGATTTCCCGTTTAACGGTCATTGAGAGAATCTCTTTTTGCTTTACATCCACGGGTTGATCCAAGGTCGAGCACACGGTTTCGGCGGCATGGTGCTCTGTTGCAGCAATGATATTGGCGCCGATCACCACTTCCACCGGCGCGCCGGTGTGACCCATCATCTCATGGATCATGCACGAGGCTCCGGCATCCAAAGGAATCAATTCAACGCCGTCTTTTTCAAATTTTCGTTTCAAGGCCGAACATACCATCCCACCGTCCCAGGGGCCCCAGTTGATGGCGGTGACTTTGCAATCGGGTCGTGTGACGGATTCTTGCTGTGCGATTTTATTTAAAACCTCATTGGCCATGGCATAATCCGCCTGACCGTTGTTTCCGATTCGGGCGGCTACAGATGAAAAAAGCACCAGGTATTTGAGAGGATCGTTCCGGGTGGCTTCAAGGAGCACGTTAAGGCCCGTGACCTTGGTATGGAAAACCATTTCAAACTGATCCACGGTTTTGTCGATGATGGTTCGATCTTGAAGGGTACCGGCGCCATGAATAATTCCTTTGACCGGACCATATTCGGAACGAACCTCATTTAGAATCGAGGTCACGGTATCAACATCACGAACATCTGCCGAAAAATAGCGCACCCGGGCGCCGAAAGATTTGATGGTATCCAGGGTTTTTATAATTTCCCGATTGGCCATATGTTTTTTATACGCTTTTTCAAGATCAACCGGTGTGATATTCGTGTTTCCGAATTCATTTTCCAGGATTGCCTTTTTAATGACCGCCTCGTCGTGGAGTGCGGCAAGCCACTCGGGCTCGGGAGTGGGATCCGAAGATCGCCCCATAAGCACCAGGGTGGGTTTTGCATGTTTTGCAAGGGCACAGGCTGCGGATGCGGTCACGCCTCTGGCGCCGCCGGTAATCACAACCACATCCCCCGGGTCGAGGTTTATTTCCCCCTGGGGATACGGGGAATCGGTTAGTGCTAATACCCATCGCGAGTCTGAATCCAGACCCACTTCCACCGGGCCGTTGCCATTGGAGTTTAAAAGTTCGGCCACAACCGCTGTTGCGATTTGGGTGTTCTCTTTCCAATCCGGCGCGATATCCATGGCACGGCAGCAGACGTTTTCCCATTCAAGGGATGCGGTCTTGGCAAGACCGGCCAGACCCCCTTGAAGCGGAGCGGTCATGCCCCGGCCTTTGAATCCGAAAGCGCCGTCCAGTCGGGTGATGGTGGCAAACAGGGCGCCGTTCGTTTTACCTGAATCCAGAAGATCCGGACCGAATTGTTTTGCCAGTATAAAGGAATGTTTTAAGAACCGTTCATCATTCATCCGGCTTTCAGCCACGATGATGAGTCCGGCAGGGTTGTTTACCGATGTCTGGCCGGCGACCATGTCTGATACCATCTGTTTTGTTAAAAGCTCGGCTTGGATGTTCCGGGATGAAAATTCATGATAAATCGCTTCCGAGAGTCCGGCTTTATCATCTGTGATATATACGGTGCGGCCGGCCGGCAGTTCTAACTCGATATTTTGAACAAAGGGCTGCTTAACAACAGATACCACTTTTCTGTGGATTTGAGCGGCCAGGTGTTGGGAGCAACCGTCAGATTCTTCCGGGGCCAAGGGTTCGGATGATTCTTGAACCGTTTCTGTGTGAGACGCTGAAGACGCCGATGATCCGTCGGATTCGGGTGTTTGGGTGGATTCGGCCCCGGTCAGATACTCCACGATTTGACCCAGTGTTTTCAGGCTTCCCATGATTTCCGGAGAAATGGCCGGGAGATTGGGAATCTGTTCTTCGACCGTAGAGAGTATTTCCACGCGTTTGATGGAATCGATGCCCAGGTCGGACTCGATATCCATGTCCATGCCCAGCATTTCCGTGGGATAGCCCGTTAACCGGCTCACGGTTTCCAGCATGTGGGTTTCTAATTCTTGATGGTTGATTGTCGATGATTCAGAGTCTTTTGTTTCCGGAACCGGGGGAATTTCACTATCCGGAGTTTCGCAAAGGTATTCCACGATCTGACCGAGTGTTTTCAGGCTTCCCATGATTTCCGGAGAGATGGCCGGGAGGTCGGGAATCTGTTCTTCGAGGGTAGAGAGTATTTCCACGCGTTTGATGGAATCGATGCCCAGGTCGGACTCGATATCCATGTCCATACCCAGCATTTCCGTGGGATAGCCGGTCAGCCGGCTCACGGTTTCCAGCATACGGGTTTCTATTTGTTTTTGATCGGTGTCTGATGGTTTCAGATCTTTGTCCGAATGTGTTAACTCAGGTTCTTGAACAAAAGCTTCCGGTGGTTGCGGATCACAAGGCGCCGGCGCTGCCATGGTGTCCGGCGCGGAGTGGAGAACCGGTTGCGTATCCGTGATGTTCGGACCATGCTCGGTCTGAACTAAACCGGTCATGGGCTCATGCAACTCGGGTGGTTGTTGTGTCAAGGGTTCGAAGCGAACCTCCGATGGTTTTATATCGGTTTGAATGCCCATGGAAGCCGCGGCCAACCGCTGAGTATTTTCCATCATATTCTGCAGGGTTCTTGCTGCCTGGGCCTGGGTTTCTAAAAATTTTTGATGGGTTTGGGCGGTTTGCATCTGAATGGCCTGCATGGACTTCAGACCTTCCTGGACGATATTTAATGCATCGGGGATGAATGTTTTTGGGTATGGTTTGTTTTTCATGGCGTCTTGATTTTCGTCTAATTTTCCGGAGTGATATCCGTGAGTTCTCATGGAATCACCGGGCGTACCGGATGTATTTAGCGGTATGTTTTTGGGCTCAACGGCAGGCAGTTCGTGCGCCGTGTTTTGTGATCTAACCTCTTTGCTCTCTGCTCTTTGCTCTCTGCCCTGTGTTTTGACTTCCGGCTTCTGACCTCTGACTTCTGACTTCTGACTTCCGACCTCTGACCTCTGACCTCTGACTTCCGACTTCCGACTTCCGACCTCTGACCTCTGACCTCCGACCTCTGACTTCCGACTTCCGACCTCTGCCTTTTGTGCTCTGTAATTCACCCCAGAAATGGGTATGCTCATCCGCTGTTTTCTGGTTTCCGTATAGGGTTCTTCCCAGCAGCTTAAATCCACGGAATGTCCCAAAGATGCCAGGGAACAGAGCGTTCCCGCAAGATCCGCGATTCCGGACCGTTTTCCTTGAGAAGCGTCAAGGGCAACTGCCTGAAAATTTTCACCGTTTAATATGGATTTTACCAGGCCGGTTAAAACCGATTTCGGGCCCACCTCAACAAATGTTCGCGCGCCGGATTTGAATAAGTTTTTAATTTCGCTGATGAAATCGACGGGAGATAACAGGTGCCCGGCCAGCAGCTCTTTTGCTTTATCAGCGTCGGCAGGGTAGGGGGCGCCGGTGGTATTGGAAAATACCGGGATCTCCGAAGGAACCATGTCGATTTTTTCTATGGCCTGTGAAAAAGGCTTTTGGGCCTCTTTGACCAAACTGCTGTGAAACGCAGCGGAAACCGGAAGCTGCACGGTTTTAAATCCATTCTCCCGGCATAGTGTCTCAGCCCGGCGGATGGCATCCGTTGGACCCGACAACACTCCCTGACTGGGGCTGTTTCGGTTTGCAAGAATAACGCCGGGTTTAGTTTCCGCAATCAAATGTTCGAGTTTATCCAGCGGCCCGATGACCGCCAGCATCCCACCGGTATTCGGACCTGCCGCCGCCATTAAGCGGCCCCGGGTAACGGAGAGGTGCAACAAGGTATCCAGATCCATACGGCCGGCAGCGCAAAGGGCCGAAAGTTCGCCAAAGCTGTGCCCGCAAGTGAAATGGGCGGTGATGCCGAATCCGTGAAGTATGTTCAGCATTGCCATGCTTACCGCCCCGATCGCCGGCTGGGCAATGTCTGTTTTCCGTAAGGTTTCTTCAGGGTTTGTTTTTTCTTTTTCGCCATAATCCGGAATCGGGTAGATTCTATCGGTGAGCCGACCTTGATTTTCGAATTGGTCATTTGCATGTTCCAGAATTTTAAATGCATCCGGAAAGCTGCATACCAGGTCACGGCCCATTTCCGGGTATTGACTTCCCTGGCCCGGGAAAATAAATGCTATATTTCCAGCAGGTTCACGGCTGCCGTAAAAAATATTCTCAAGCTGCCATGCGTTTTGGGAACGGTTGGATTCAAGGGCATGTGACGCACGGTCAAAAAGGCCGGTAAGATCCGTGGATGGTTCAATGACCATCAGAAGCCGGTATGTATCCGATGTTGAAAAATCGGCTCTTGTTTTTGCCGATTTTTTTGAAAGTTCTTCATAGGACAGGCCCTTGTCAACATGGGTTTTGAAGTCGCTGACATGTTCTTTTAGCTGCTCTTGGCTCGAAGCGGACAGGGCAACAATTTCAACAGATCCGTGCCACGTGATTTCCTGCTTGTGTCTCCGGTATTCTTCGACGACCAGATGAAAATTGCTTCCGCCAAATCCGAATGAGCTGATCCCGGCTCTGCGAGGATGGTCCTTATTTGAAAACCAGGGTCTTGTGTTTGTATTCAGATAAAACGGGCTTTCATGAATATTAAGTTTCGGGTCGGGTTCACCCACTTTCAAAGTGGGCGGCAGGACTTTATTGTAAATTGATAATGCCGCCTTCATCAAACCTGCGGCGCCTGCAGCGGCCTTGGTATGCCCGATCATGGATTTCACGGAACCCAGAGCACACCGTTTGTCACGGTTGTCTGACGTGCCAAAAAAATTATTTAAGGCCTGAAATTCAACCTCATCGCCGACGATGGTGCCGGTGCCGTGTGCCTCGATAAGCTCAACCGTGGCAGGGTCTATACCGGCTTGGGTGTATGCAGTTTGGAGCGCTTTTTCCTGTCCCCCGGCTCTGGGGGCGTATATGCTTTGAGATTTTCCGTCACTGGAAGTCCCCACCCCTTTAATTACCGCATAAATCCTGTTGCCGTCTTTTTCCGCATCATCAAGTCGTTTGAGAACAAACATCCCGATGCCTTCGCCAAGCACCACGCCGTCAGCATTTTTTGAAAAAGGTCTTGAATCTCCGGTGGGCGAAAGAACAAATGTTTTGGAAAAGCACATATGCATGAAGATGTCGCGAGTTCCATGATTGCAAGATGGATGGCGCTCATGGAGCTTGCACAGGCAGCGTCAATAACACAGTTCGTGCCTCCAAGATCCAGACGATTGCAGATCCTTCCCGCCACAACGTTTCCCAAAAGCCCCGGGAACGAGTTTTCCTGCCAGGATACATAGGAATCGGATATTTTTTGGATGACTTCTTCAGTTTTTACCGGGTTAATTCCTGAATCCTGGAGGGCTCTGCGCCAGATGGGATGGCCAAGTCTGGCCCCAAGGGGGATAACCAGCTCCTGTGTACCGGTTACACCCAGGATTACACTGGTTTTGTCACGGTTAAACTTCTTTTCCGCACCGTAACCGGAATTTTCCAGTGCTTTTTGCGCAACAATCAGGCCCAGAAGTTGAGAGGTATCCGTGGCTTCAAGACAAGAGGGGGGAATTCCGAATTCAGTGGGATCAAAAGAAACCGGCGAAACAAATCCCCCCCGTTTACAGTAAACATGATCGGGTTTTTTAGGGTCCGTGTCGTAGTAATCTTCGGATAACCAGTGTGTTTCCGGCACATCGGTGATGGCATCTTCACCGTGAAAGAGGAGTCGCCAGTATTCTTTTAAACCGGGAGATTTGGGAAAGACACATCCCATTCCGATGATGGCAACGGGCGAAGTCCGGGGTATTTTTTTATCTATGGTGTTCAATGATTATCTGGTTTAATTTTGATGAATTCGTAAAAAATCGAATTCATCAAATGTTCGATTTTCTGAATTTTTATGAGATCTTGAAAAAATCGCTTTTTTACAAGTTTGTCAATCATAATGCAAGTAAAAATTATTTGCAAGCAGATTGATCGCAAATTATTGTTGACATATTGATATAACAACTTCATATATTATATATTTCAAAAATCTTACAATTTTTTGCGAGCAGTTTAGGTATTAAATTTTATCACCAGTTGGCCGCATAATTTATTGAACTTTTGCAACAATATTTGATAATCCTTTGATAAAATTGAAAAATATGACTTTGAAAATGTTGATATGTTGATACAACAACTTAAGAAGTATAAATAATAGGTTTTGGTAATAAATAACTCATCGTCGACTGCTTAGGGGTTCGCCTTGGGAGAAGGATTCAATTTTCAGACGTTATCATTTGTATTTCTTACTCCAGAAACCTGACACCTGAAACCTGACACCAAAAGTCGGAACAAAAACAAATCAATTGACGGGACTAATTTTTCAAGGTGCCATTATGATAAAATTCTTCACAAACCGGGACGTCTCAAAAAGGCTGAATATAAATCTTTCCAAATGGAAACGGTGGTCGCGGGAATTTCTTCCGCCTGACCCTCTGGGCGGAATGCAATCCGGATTTGCCAGACAGTACAGTCCAGATGGTGCGTTTACGGTTTATTTAGGAGGACATCTGGTGGCTGACTTAAAGTTTACGATTCCTGAAGCAAAACAAATCGTAAAAGATTTGCATTCATGGTTTGCCGAAAAAGGGTTTTATTTTAATGCCAGGAGCAATGGAACGGTAAATCAAGGCGAGGATAAACTGGTTAAAAAATATATTATAGTTATTGAGCGTGAAAAAGATCCGGGGAATGCTATTGGTTTTATGTACACGATTCGAGGAATCATTTCCAATGAACCGGTCAATTACAACGGCTTTGAAATTATGAAAGAACTTTATAGGGAAACAACCATCGGTTTACCGCCCAAAAAGATATCAACAATTGATATGAATATCGTTAACCTATTGAATATCACCGATGTTCTCAATAGTTTTGTTGTTCGTTTGAACTTAAATCGTTCTCGTTATTCGGCACTTTCGTCAACCAATTCCAATACGTCCTGAAGGGGCATGGGAGAAAAATTCCCTATGCCGGCAGGTAATACAACACCCTGATTTCTCAGCCAGTTTACCCGTGTTGCCACTGAAGCGCCGCACAAAAGGTTCATGGCAACGCAAACCGTGGTCCGGTTTTCAGGTTTTTCAAGAAATGACCCTTTAACCCATTGATTAAACGCCCCGATCGCCGGACCGCACCATATCTGGTAATCAATTTTTCTTAACGGGTCGCCGGAGTTGGCCCAGTTTGAGGATTGGCCCAGATAGGATCGAAAAACCAGGGACATTTTGTGTTTGGGATCTTTTCGGGCCCGTTCGATCTGTTTTGGGTCATGGATCGCAAAATAATTCTTTGTCTGTTCCCATTCATCCTGGAAACTTTTTCTGAAAAAGTCACGTTCCAGCACCGCTTTTTGTTTTTCCGGAATATTTTCAAAACGGTCATAGTTACGATACAAATCGTAAAGTTTTGCGGCGCGAAGCGGAAACATGGTTCCGCGTTTTAATACCTGGACTTTAACTCCCATTTCGAACATATCGGCAGCAGGGGCCATGGTCACATCCGCCTGTCCGGCATCAGCCAGCATTTGACGGACCGTCTGGGACGTGCCCGCTTCCACGCAGGACTGATTGATGGAACCGGTAAGGATATAGGCAGCGCCCATGGCAAATGCAGCGGCGGCTGAATCCGGCGTGGCAATGCCTCCGCCAAGTCCTACCAAAGGGGGTCTGGTGTATCTGTATTTTTCGGTCAATTCGTCACGCAGGGCGATCATGGTGGGCAATAGCGTAAGTGCCGGACGGTTATCCGTGTGTCCCCCGGAATCCGCTTCCGCAGTCAGATCCTCGGCCATGGGGATGGATTTTGCGAGGTCGGCCTCTTCTCTGGTCAGCATTTTTCTTTCCACCAGTTGCGCCAGAAGCTTTTCCGGTGGCGGTGAAAAATATTTTCTGGCAACTTCAACCCGTGAAACTTTGGCGATAACTTTGTTGGGGCAAACAACCCTACCGTTTTTATCCCGATGGATTCCCTTTACCCGGTAGTAAACCAGGGGAAGTGTCAGATCCAGATAGGCCGAGCTGCTGACAAGCGTTATCCCGCGCCTTAAATAGAGCTGAACCACAGCCGCTTCTAATTCAGGGTCGTTGGGGCTGTTGATCAGATTAAATCCAAAGGGGATTTCCTTTAAACTTTTCTGCAAGCGGTCGATTGCCGCTTCTATTTGATCGAGAGAAAGACCGGCAGCGCCGAAAAAACCGACCATTCCGGCACGCCCGGCATTTTCCACCATTTCAACGGATGTAATCCCGTTGGCCATGGCGCCGGCAATATATGCATAACGAAGATCATAGGTTTTTTTGAACTTCGGATCACCTAAATTTTCAGGGGGCAGTGGGGGAGCATAGGCAAGTAACGGAAACCCTTCAGGGGGTGACGGAATTTTTTTGCCGATAATTACGGTACCTCTCCGGCCAATGGCAAGCTGACCGTCGAGGTTCAACAGGTGAATCGGTTCAGTCACTCGGAGCAGTGCTGATCTGACCGCATGATCTCCACGCTCAGGCTCTGTATCACCTGGTGTCCACCAACCGGATATGGTTTTGTTTATAATAGAGGATTGCATTACGGTGAGATTTATACAAAGTGCTCGCGTGTGTCAATAAGATAACACCTGAATTTTTCACGAGCCCGAGGCTTTCATTATAGTGAGGTATGTTTTTTCTACCGGATAGTGAATAAGATGCCAGGGTAAACTCATTTGAATCCCGATACAGGGAGAGCGCTCCACGACGGCGTATATCTCTTTCCAACCGACTGAAACTTGTGCTTAAGCACCCGTAAGTCCGAGCCGCGCCAGAGTTATTAAGAACAATTTGTCTCTAAATCATCCTATTGATTTTTTTAAGTCATAATTATATTCGGCTCGGGCTAACGCGTGCTAAAGCCCTTCAAACAGCCAGTCGATTTCCAAGAGAAACACACCGTCGCTTCGCTGCGCCGAAGCCAAATGCGTTTGCCCTGAGGTTTTGACTTTTTACGAGATCATCATTATAATAGCGTATGTTTTTTTTATACCGGATAGTAAATAAGGTGTAAAAAGTTATCGACAAAAAGACTTTCTTGATATAAAAAAAAGGTTTCATTTTGGTAGAAATTTTTCGTAACAAGGATGAATGCATGAAAAGCGGTAACACCAATAATAGAATCGGCATAGCCTCTTTGCTTGAACGAACGGAGATTAAAGACTATTTTAATACCCTACTAATACTCATTGGCGGGGTTGAATTTGTAATATTTGTCGCCCATTTTATCGGCTCTATCGGTCCTGACAAAGAGGCATTTCTCTGGAAACAGTACTTTTTCATTTCTTTTATTGCTCCGGTTGTGCTGATATTTGTGATTGGACTTATTGTTGTTGGGTTTAACTATTATGTATATGGAAGCCGGGACGCGACGCTTTTCAATGAAAAAAGTGCCTTTGTCGGGACAAAAATAAAAAGATTCGGCCATAGTTTCAACTTCATGCTTTCGGTGGTCCATCAGGTGCCGATTCTTGTGGGTATGATTATTTTAGGTCTGGGATCTGTTGTGTTGTACAAGTTTGATGTTGTTTTGCAGGTTTTAGGGCATATCGGAGAAAAAACAGCATTTTATCTTCTAATCGTTTTATGTGTGTGTGTGGTCGGCGCATTAATTTATCTTCTGTTCTGCCTGTATTGGAAGTTTAAACTCCATAAATATCAAATTCAACAGCAGTGGGAATACAGACAAAAAGTAGTCGAAAAATCCGGTCTTATTATTCTTGATAATAATACGGTGGTTAATGGAGAGGGAAAGCTTATCACCCATGATGTGATCATCGAAACCGGCGGAAATGACGTGGTAAAAGAAAAAGCTTTGGTGCCCCTTGCGGAGAAGCTATTGTTAAAGTGAGACCTTTGAAAAACGCCCCTTTTTGCCCAATTTCTACGTCAGTCTCAAATTTTAATCCTCAAAATACTCAATGTATTCCTCTGGTTAAAATTTTCGTCTTCCTTGAACTTGAACCCCGGTTAAATATTAAATACGGATTTAACTGGGCAGGCAAAAATGAACATTTTTCAAAGGTCTCAAGGTAAAGGTGGTTGGAGATGGGTGAGCTAAACCGGAAAAGAGACCTCAATCACTCTGAATTATTCCGGCCAGCGCCTCTAAGGCCATACCGTATCCCTTAGCCCCAAACCCTGCAATCTGAGCGGTTGCAACATCTGATATCATGGACGTTTGTCTGAACGATTTCCTTTTGTAAATATTGGAAATGTGTATTTCGATGATGGGAATGTCGAGTAAAAGCAGTGCGTCCCGGATAGCGATACTTGTGTGGGTGTAAGCAGCGGGGTTTATAATAATTCCTTTTTGCAGCGCCACGGCTTCCTGTATTTTATCAACAATGGCCCCTTCATGATTGGATTGAAAGGTTTCCACGGCAAGGCCCAGTTTTTCCCCAAGTTTCTTAAGGTCGGAATTAATTTCATCCAATGTTGTATTGCCGTATAGTTCCGGCTCTCTTTTGCCCAGCATATTCAGGTTTGGGCCGTGGATGACCAGGACGTTATTTTTGCTTTTGATCTGCTCCATTTTATTGCCTACCATTATTATATTTAATCTTAAAAACCTTTTCCTGTGGCCCAGTTCAGAGATAGATGGCTCTGCCTGAAGAATTGCTGCAAGAGTTTGAAGTGAACTAAAGTTTGAAGTGAGCTAAAGTTAAGGAATTCTGCCAATTATATAAAATCAGCGGAGCGCAGCGACTCCATAACTTTAGTCACTTTAGATCACTTATCACTTTTAACTTTTCCGGATTGTAGGATAATAGACTCTTTTATAGTCAAACTAAAGCCTATTTCTGTGGGCCAGGATTCTTTACCCGCCGATTAACTCCCGGAATCTATCTATGGTTTTTTTATAGTCCGGACTTTTGAAAATTGCCGACCCGGCAACAAAAACATCAACGCCGGCATCCGAAATCGTTTTAATGGTTTTTTCGTCGTTCACCCCTCCGTCAATCTCGATAAGGGTTTCGAGCCCCCGGTCCCGGATCATTTTGCGAAGGGCTCTGACCCTGTCCAAACTATTGGGGATAAACTTTTGACCGCCGAATCCCGGATTAACGCTCATGATCATAATAAAGTCAACATCCTCCATTATCCATTCGAGCGAGGATAGAGGGGTTGAGGGATTCAGCACCACCCCGGCACGCCGGTCAAGCTCCTTTATCATATGTATGGTCCGGTTCAAGTGAACGCAGGCTTCTGCCTGAACGGAAATCAGATCCGCTCCCGCGTCTGCAAAATCCTTAATGTAGCGGTCCGGATTTTCAATCATCAGGTGCACGTCAACAGGAAGTGAGGTCACCTGTCTGACCGCCTCAACTACCAAAGGGCCTATGGTGATGTTCGGCACAAAATGACCGTCCATAACGTCCACATGAATCCAGTCTGCTCCGGCCGCTTCAACAGATTTTATTTCATCTCCCAGCTTTGAAAAATCAGCCGACAATATGGATGGAGCAATATATTTCATTTTTTTGATTAAACCTCAACCCGGACATGCCGGCAAAAATTGCCACAAAGACACAAAGACACAAAGGAAAACAATTTTATTTAAATTCATCTTCGTGCCTTGGTGCCTTGGTGGCGGAAAACAAGTGTTTTGTCACAAAAACACAAGAACCTAAGTTACGCTTCCAACGTGTTCAGTACTTTGTTTGCGGAATCGGTCACCACGGTTCCGGGACCGAACACACCCTTGGCTCCGGCCTTGTACAGAAAATCATAATCCGCCGGCGGA
>JAFDEW010000413.1 GCA_019310125.1 Deltaproteobacteria bacterium
CATGATGCGCATCCAAAACACGGAATACGATTTCAAGCATGAGTTATATGATCTGGTCAATGACCCGGATGAGCGGGTGGACCTTGCGCAAGATCCTGAATATGCCGATGTGGTTGCGAAACTCAGCGCCCGCCTGAATGAATTCTTTTCAGATTACGCCAATCCGCGCTGGGACCTGTGGAAGGGAGGCGGGGTTAAGTCCAATTCTACACGGCCCTTCTTGTGGCAGGAGCTCTGGGGAGATAGCTGGGCTCCGGAGTATTAAGTCAGCTTTCTTCATTGTGTAGCCTAATTTTTTATTCAAGAGAGGAAGATCTATGAGTTCTCGAAAGCCCAATATCCTTCTGATCTTCGTAGATAACCAGCCTGCAAACATGATGGGCTGTTATGGAAACGATGAAATCTTCACCCCCCATCTCGACGAATTGGCTTCCAGGGGTGTACTCTTTCGCAATGCCTTTAGTCCCAATTCCATGTGCTCCCCTTGTCGGGCATCCATGCTTACCGGGCTCATGCCTTCACATGTGCTCCCCTTGTCGGGCATCCATGCTTACCGGGCTCATGCCTTCACAGCACGGAGTTCACACCTGGCTTGATGATGACATAATGGACCAATGGCCCGAAAACTACAACGCTATTGCCGAATTTGAAACACTGCCAGAAAAGCTCACTGAGGTGGGCTACAACACCGCCCTGATCGGGAAATATCATCTTGGATTTGCCGATAAACCCCAAAACGGGTTCAAACACTGGGTCACTATGGCAAAGGGCATGATGGATTCATTCTATGGCGTTGAGATGAACGACAATGGTCAATACCATACTGCACCAGAACATTCCGTCGACTACTTCACGAAAAAATCCGTCGAGTTTCTCGACGACCACGCTGATAAAGATGAGCCCTTTTTCCTCTTCCTGACTTACAACGCCCCATATGGAGAGCTTTATTCCGACGAACCCGATCACCGCTACTCAAAATTGTATTCGGAGTTGCCCATGGACTCCGTTCCGCGCGAGGGGGTATCCCCAGAACTCATCGATTGGGTGTTGGTGCGCAAAGAGAAGATGCCTGATTATGATTTCGATTTCTATAAAGAACTCCCGGAAATGCCCAACAACCTGTTCTATATGAGGCAATTATATTCGCAGGTGAGCATGATTGATGACGGTGTTGGAAAAGTAATCGCGAAATTGGAAGAGAAAGGCGTGTTAGACGACACCATCGTCATCTATACCGCCGATCACGGTTTGTCGAATGGCCAGCATGGATTTTGGGGGCACGGCGAAGATACCTGGCCTTCGAATATGCATCGCTCGGCAAACAACATTCCACTCATCATCAGCCATCCTGATTTTAAAAAGCCGGGCAGGCAGGTTGAGAATCTTGTGGGAACCACGGATATTTTCGCAACGATTCTTGATTTTGCGGGCTGCAAACTCGAATCTCCCGACATTGTTTCAGGCATCAGCCTAAGCTCACTCCTGCGTGCTGAAAAAGGGGGTTTTCGTGACGAAATCTTTATGGAACAAGAGGAAACCCGGGCAATTCGCACATCCCAGTGGCTCTTTATGATGCGTATCGAAAACACGGAATACGATTTCAAACACGAGTTATATGATCTGGTAAATGACCCGGATGAGCGCAATAACTTAGCACAAGATCCCAAATATGCCGAATTAGTAGCGGAGCTCAGTACTCGCGTTGACGAATTCTTTACAAAATATGCTAATCCCCGTTGGGATCTCTGGAAGGGTGGCGTCGTCAAGTCCAATTCCACGCGACCCTTCTTATGGAAAGAAGTCTGGGGTGAAGACTGGGCACCCGAGTACTAGCTCAGCCTACATCCATGTTGAACCACACAGATTAATCAAATGAATTACCAAAACTAGGGCTCAAGATTCAAGGCATATGGCAATTACCCTGTGCTAAATTACTGTACCAGAACATCTAGGGCACTCCTCAGTTTCTCTTGCCCGAGATTTTTTTATTCCCCTCGATGCAAGAATAGGTTACAGACCAAATTGACAGGGATAGATGTAATGGATGCGGTATATGCATGGATATCTTCCCCCTGGATTGCTTTAGATTAGATAAGGATGAAAAAGCCTTTATCAAATATGATGAGTACTGGTATTGCGGGAGTTGTACACTGATTATTCGAAGTTTTTCCATTTAATTAAGAATTTTCCACACATCATTACCCTTGAAGTTGTTGCACCTGGCCCGGATACAGGCCCGATTTTGAAAAGCCTTGAATATTTCAGAAAGCTTGAAAAAACAATGGGGTCAAGTCACCTTCATTTATCTTAAAGAAAACACTGGTGCAAAGAGAATAGAAACAATAGAGGATTTAGAAAGAAATTTGTTGTTTTTATCTATGAAATGAGAAATCTATAGAGAATTGATCGCCACCGATTACAAGAATATCTGTATTTATCATTTCTATCTCAGGATTCGTATCCGTCATTCTCTAACTTCCTAATAATTAAAAATCAGTTATCAGATATTTCATGGATGATCAACAACGAATTTGCCATCTTTTATCACATACCTGACATTATCTTTATCCAGCAGCACTTCAATATCCGAAACTGGATCTTTTTTGACAACTAAAAGATCAGCCAGCTTTCCCTTTTCTACAGTCCCAATCTTATCACCGACACCGCATGCTTCAGCGCCATGTTTGGTGGCAGCTGTAATGGCTTCAAGAGGTGTCATTTCCAGGACATCAACCAGCAATTTTATTTCACTGATATTGAACTTGCCGTAAGGTGTAACTGAATCGGCCCAGGTATCTGTCCCAAGTAATATCTTTACACCATGTTTTTTGGCCCGTTTAAGGCTCCTTACCCAGGACGGCAGAATATCTTCATCTTCTTCCAGATCAAAGAAAAAAATTGCCAGAGTGGGAGTAAGAAAAATGTTCTTTTCGACCATTTTCATACACGTTTCATCATCCAGCTCATACCCGTTATCATCGTCGGCATGCTCAATTGATCTGACGCCAAGATCTACCGCA
>JAFDEW010000103.1 GCA_019310125.1 Deltaproteobacteria bacterium
ACAATACGGACCTTGTTCCCGCCAGGAGACTTTATCCTTTTAAGACGCGTTTCAAGTTTTTCTATAAAAACCTGCCCTTTCACCTGGGATTTGGTCTCTTGTTCTTGATTCCAATCGCAAGCATATTTTTTCTCTCCTTCTCACCTGTAGGCGCCACTCTCTATTATATTGAGAATCATGATTAGCCTTGTGCGAGATGAAGTCTCGTTTGATGAAATTTAATTTGATCCTGGGAACTTAATCCTGTGGGCCAGAATTCTTTACTTTTGTATTCACGATCGTGGATCATTATTATGGTTTTTTTACCAAAAAGATTGACAATACCACAATGTGATACTAAAATTTAAGAAGGTTACAATAACGCCTTATTTTTTAATAAAATAATGCTTTGGCAGGCACATGATAGCATAAGCGTTTCACAGCTACCAAATATACATATGTAAAGGAAAGCTATATGAAAACTGACTCCGATAATAATAATTCGATGGACCTTAAATGCCCGGATTGTCAGGCGCAGTTAAAGGAACGGAGGTCGCGTACACCGAATAAATGCGAGATGGTTTGCGGTGGGTGCGGACAAAGTTTTGATGTGTGTGACCTTGACACCCTGGATGCACTGAAAAAGCAGTCCTAAATAGGATTATTCCAAAAATTTCTTAATGGCTCTTAGAAGATCGGGCACTTCAATGCACTTGGTTGGTTTTCGCTGTGCCCTTAGAATTTTGGCCAAATGTATATAATTCTGTGGTCCTAATCGACCGCCCCCTGAGATAGCGACGGTTTTAAAGTCCGTAAAGCCTTTCTTCAACTCCTGAATGTTTTAAGTTCCATCTTTTTCCGGTTAAATTTAAGCTGTCATCCGTTGGCATTTACAGATTAGATATGTGTAATGGTCAGAAATTGGCTTTCTTTTTACATTGAAAAACTGGTCCTCTGGGTCAGGATTTTTACAATTGTAATACGGGGAGAAAAACTCAAATCTGAATTGGTTAATTCTTATGGTGTCTAAAGAAGAGAAATATAAGCAT
Source organism: Deltaproteobacteria bacterium (assembly GCA_019310125.1). GTDB lineage: Bacteria > Desulfobacterota > Desulfobacteria > Desulfobacterales > UBA11574 > S5133MH16. The sequence goes on from JAFDEW010000103.1 coordinate 1,029, forward strand.
ATGGGGCACAAAATCATCTTCATTGTTTTTTTCTTAGTTTATATGATAGCGATTTATTTTCATTTTCGTTTGGGGAAATATTTTGATGAATACCTTTTATGCATCTTATAATCCTTATCCAACCCAACAGAGGTTCCTATTCAGATAGATAATACCCTGGAGGCTTTTAATTCCCGTATAGGTCAGCGCACCTGAGATACCCCTGAAATGGGTCTGATAGAAATATGAATAAGATCATTGTGATCTAGGTGTAAAAAAAAAATTGAATAAGGCGTATAAATTCAAAATCGAAAATGGACTGATTCTCGCGTTTAATATACTGAAAATATAAAGGAAGAATAAATGCGATCCACACCGGGAAGTAAATTGATGGCCCTTTTGGCCAAGGAATGGGACATGATAGGACCGCCCGGGATTATGGATATCAGCGATGTTGTCATCGCCCTTCCTTTAGCTCCCAGTGAAACAATTGCTACAATAAAGGATTTGTATACAATAGGTCTGATTGATACGAACACACTGAAAACCGCCATATTTCTTACGCCAGAGGGATATGCAACGGTTGAGCATGAAAGAAGTTTTGAGCAGGAGGATACATAGCCCGGATAACTTGTGTCCGAAACGTTCATTTGCAAAGCATTCAAGGGAACAGCCGGGGGTGATTACTGAAAGCCGTTGATAATTCGGCAAATGATCGCTTCGGACTCGCCCGTAGGGTAAAACTTTTTGAAAAATTGAACAAAAATATTTCGGTACAAACTGATACTCCCCGTTGATTAAATTACAATGCTTTTCGTAAAGTCCTGAATGATTAATTGCTCTTTCCATCTATATAAAAAGATCAAGCAAGTTTAAAATGTATAGTTTAAAACTCGTTCGTTAGAGCATTTGAATCCATTTTCTTTACAAATCTTACCGCCATTTTCAGGAGTTTGGGCTTCGGAAGGAGAATGAGCATGGATATAATTAAAGAGGTGAAGCAATGCCAAGTGCTTAATGTCGGCGTGGTCGCCAGGGGTTCCCGCTGTTTATCAATCATGCGGGCGCTGAAATCAATCAAACCTATCCATTTCCAGTTAAAGATCGCCGGAATAGCGGCCGTTAGCAAATCCATCGCATGTTATAAATATGCCGGCGAAATGGATATAGAACTATTTGATAATTACATAGAACTGTTGTCTTTGGACCATCTCGATTTCATTCTTGAATTAACCGGAGAGCAACAAATACTATCCGATCTGGTTAACCATAAACAACCCACGGTGGGTATATTGGATCGCCAGGCTTCAACGCTCTTATTAGATATCGCAACTTTGTATGAGCGAGTTGCTGATAAAGCAACTGAAATCAACCTGGCCACATCATTTGCCTCTGCGCTTTTGGAAGCTTCACCGGACGGTGTCATGGTTATAGACCGTCATTTCCGCATTATCGACTGCAATGACTCTCCGTTAATTACCGGGAACAAAGGCCGTGCGTTTGTCCTCGGGAAGTCCTGTTTCGAAGTCATCCATGACTCTCTGAAACATTGCGAATGTATTGGAAGAATCTGTCCGGCTCAAGAGACGTTAAGTACGCATCGGCCCTCCCGAGTCTTGCACGAAACTTCCAGCTTCAATGGAGAATCTCAAGTTTCCCAAGTGACAGCCTATCCCATATTCAACCAATTGAACGAAATCGTTCAAATAGTTATTACCGTAAGAGATATAACAAAGACGCTTGCCGATAGAATCGAACAGCGCACCCAGGTCATCAAAGACGATTTGGCACGCTTTGCACAGGAAGACCGACTGGCATCTTTGGGCCGGTTGGTCGCTTCGGTCTGTCATGAGATCAACAATCCGATCACCAGTATCGTCACCTTCAACAAACTCATTTTGTCCTATATACGGGAGAGCAAAATGCCTCCGGAAGGCTTAACCGGATTTGAACGGTATTTGGATTTGTCTATTCGTGAGGCACTGAGATGTGGCAGCATCGTTAACAACCTACTAACCTTCGCACGGCAGAAAAGTGTTGAAGCAAAGGATATCGATCTGATCGAAGTCGTTAAAACGATCCTCATGTTGACCAAACATCAACTCGAATCTGGCCAAGTAGAATATGAAGTAAACCTGCCGAAAGCACCTTTTAAAGTATGTGGCGATAGTGCTCAGATTCAGCAATGCCTGATGAACTTGATATTTAACGCCATCGAATCCATGCCCGAAGGTGGAAAGCTGACCATCAGCGGAGGACTGGATGATGGAGAAGACATGGTATGGCTCTCCGTTGCCGATAACGGCCAGGGGATCAAACGGGAAGATTTACCCCACATATTCGAACCGTTTTACTCGACCAAGTTGGACGGGAAAGGGGTCGGACTCGGGTTATCTATGACTTACGGCATTATACGAGAACATAATGGCGTTATAGAGGTTGACAGCAAACCGGACAAGGGCACCGTGTTTAAGATTAAATTGCCCAAAATTTCGACTGATGAGAGGGACAATGCGGATGCCAGATCGATGTCCTCAGCAATATAGATGAGTTCATAATTAAAACACAACCTATTACCTGAATTTTGCACGAGTCGGAGGCTTTCATATGCAAGGCACTTAAGGGTGAAGTCATAGTGAACTATTACGAACCCTTAATAACGCAGCAGATGAAAGCCTCCGGCTCGCCCTTTGGGGTGAAAATTAATGAATAAAAAAGATCATCATCCGTTTTACCATTTTGGTAAAATGTGTGATTCTATGATTTTGTTTAAACCCGCTTCAACTTTATCGTTTAAAAACTTTCATTAATTTTTATGCAAAATTCAGGTATTAAATTGGAGGAACAAATCAATGAGTTCTACGATGCATATCATGGTAGTAGATGACGAGAAGAACATTTGCGAAGCTCTGGCAGCATGGTTCCAAAAAGACGGATACCGGGTTGAAACAGCAGGCTCCGGCATGGAGGCACTGGAGCACATGTTGCAGAAACCTTTTGATGTGTACTTTGTAGACATTAAGATGCCCGGAATGGACGGCCTGGAACTTCTGGCCAAATTAAAAGAGAAACAACCGGATGCCGATGTGATTATGATCACTGCCCATGGATCCATCCAGACGGCAGTAGAAGCCATGAAACGTGGTGCCTGCGACTATCTTTGCAAGCCCTTCGATCCTGACCAACTCTCCCTGCTCATGGAACGTTTTATAGCGAGTAAGGCTTTACGAGATGAAAACATCGCTTTGAGGGAGCAATTGGCGGAACATAGAGAGACCATTTTCGAGGGTTTTGTCGCACAGTCTGAAACTATGCAGAAGGTTTTTTCAATTATTGAGGATGTTGCACCTTCTTCAGCGCCGGTGCTTATCACAGGAGAAACCGGCGTGGGAAAGGAATTAATAGCTCATGCCATTCATACACACAGCGAGCAATCTTATGGGCCGTTTGTGGCCATAAACTGTGGAGCTTTATCAGAGACGCTCTTGGAAAGTGAACTTTTTGGCCACGAAAAAGGTGCATTTACCGGCGCTGCCAAAGCTCGGCGTGGTCGACTGGAGATGGCCAATAACGGCACTTTGTTTCTAGACGAGGTCGGGGAAATTTCCACTAAAATGCAGGTTGCTCTTTTACGTGTATTGGAAGAAAAAAAAATTGAGCGGGTGGGGGGCAGTCATGCCGTAGTGACCAATTTCCGCCTAATCAGCGCCACCCATCGGGACCTTCCCCAACTTATCAAGGGAAACCAATTCCGGGAGGATTTTTTCTATCGGATTAACGTTATCACGGTTCCTGTCGCCCCGCTCCGGGAACGTTTAGAGGATGTTCCCGCTCTGGCTGATCATTTTCTGGAGCGCTACGTCCGGGAAACCGGCAAACGTATGGAGGGGTTCACTCAGAGAGCCTTGGGTATGTTGATGTCATATTCCTGGCCCGGTAACGTTCGAGAATTGCGTAACGTCATCGAACGTGCGGTTGTGATCGCACGGGGCAGAATGGTTGGGGCCAAAGAGTTGACCTTTTTAAATACCCCAAGTGCTGAATGCCAATTGGGCACACTTACATTAAGAGAACTTGAAATCAGCCATGTACGAGCCGCCTTGGAAGCGTGTAATTGGAACATAAGCCGCGCAGCCAAACAACTTGGAATTGACCGAAGCACACTCAACAGAAAGATAAAACGTTATCATTTGACCCGGCCTTAAGGCCGATCCGAGATGAAGATAATTTGCACACAAATCAATCAAAACCCAAAAACAAGGCCCTGCTGGATCTCATCCTATTGGGCCATGTAAATGAGATGGCAGTCTCCATCGTCGCCGCAAACCTTCAGACGATAATAGGCCTCAACACCGATATCCGAACGGTGATAGGCGATCCTGATTATGCCTTCGTGCCTGGACGTAACCAATTTGATGCGACCAGGATCATTAAAACACTATGCGCTATCACCGACGGAGCACCCCTCAAGTTGGGAATGATTGAGAATGATTTATGCACGCCAATTCTCACGTTTGTCTACGGCGAATCACAACTTGGGGGCAAGGCGGCTTTGGTTTCACTACATCGTCTTTCCGCCGAGGATCCAGCGGTGACCTACCAGCGAATCGCCAAGATCAGTCTCCACGAAGTCGGTCATTTATTGGGCATTAAACATTGCTGGAAAACCACCTGTCTAATGAAGCACTCTAGTAATTTAGAGCCGCTGGATTCGCTATCTATGTACTTTTGCTCGGCATGTGAATATGAAATCAAACGGAGCATGGAAGTATTGGTTAACCGGAATACTTAAGAACCAAAATCCTCCGCTTAGCCCAAAAACTCTTCAACCAATCGATCCCAGCCGATTCTCGGCACCATCCCATAGATATCCTTGATGGCTTCACCGCCGGTGGCGACCATCTGGTAACCGGTTTCTTCACTCAGCAGCGTATTCAGACGAGTGGCCTCATCATCCATCCAGGCCAGACTCTCCGTGCCAAAGAATAAATTTTTCAAATTTTTTCTCAGTCCCGTCGGTTCGATGACCATCAGCCAGCCGCCATAATAAGGCGAATCATTGGCAATTTGGGCTTTCCTTTTGACTTTATAGTTTACAGCGACCACTCTACCGTCGACCGGGCTCAGAGTTGCAGCTTCGTTCTGATCCCGTTTCAGGGTGGCCTGATGTTGACCCTGGAAAACCGTTTTTCCTAGCTTGGGAAGCTTAATCTCATCCTGTGGGCCCAGCAGTCGGAGGGCAAAGTCATCTATGCCTACTCGTACCCGGCCGCCGTATTCCACCCTGGCCCATGTATGTCCATAATGAAAATAGTGTTCCCTCGGCACATTGAAGCCCGAAGCCTGATCACAAACCGGCGGCTTGATGCCGGGCATGTAACCCGTGTCTTCGATCATTTTGTCATAGGGGCACTTAACACAGTTGTAATTGTGAACGCACATCTTGTAATCAACGCGGCCACTGAACATGTGTCGGCATTTTAGCTGGCCACTCAACATCCGCATCCTTGGTGTGAGATGGGATTTTCCCATCTTTCCGGCCCGCGCTTGTTTTGTCTCAAAATTGGATTGCAACCTCCGGTCGAAGGAACAGCCCAGGCAGTCAAAGGCATTGATGCACACCATAGGCTTGACCACACCGGCCCTGCTCCATACACATTGATCGTTGCTGATACCATAAACAAAAGGGTCTCTTGTTTTTTTCGTTATCGTTACTGGTTTGTCCATGATAGCTCTCCTTAATTTTGGGTCATAGGGTTCTATTGATGGTACTGTCTGACGCGTTGCCCTATGTTTAGAGCATAATTGGTGCCAAACCAGGTAACTTTTCGATTTATATTTATAACAAAATGGAATCATAATATATTTTATATGATGAATATAAACAATTGCTCTGTCAGCTGATTTGGCAATGTGGTTCAAAATGCTACACCTTGGCCTGAGATTTCTGAGAATTGAACAAAATCATATGATTATAGCAATGGTGTAAAAAACAACACACTGTAGCATTTTGCCCCAGCAAATCTCCTATCCAAAACTTTGAACCCGTATTACAAACATGATATCAACGTATTAAATTTTCATCGGTCTCTCTCCCCTCTCTAATAGTAACGTACTAGATCTTCCGGTCGGCAAAATATGATTAAAACGTTACGTTTGATGTGTTGACCGGTTCATTTGGATGTTGATAATAAATGTTTTTTGTTATATGTTTTGAAGTGGATTTGGTTTGGGATTGGCTTTTGGCAAAATAGATGAATCATATATTTTTTAATGGTGAGATATGGAAAAAGTATTTAATGGCAAAAAGACGGTAAAATTAGGCACTGAAAAGAATCCCGCTGTTGTTCATGTAAAAACAAAAGAAAGAATGAACGAGGTTGCAAAAATTTTTGAAAAAAACGGCTGGAAATATACAATTGAGTTACAAGGGGATAAACCGGAAGATATTGCTGATTTAGAAATATTATTGAACCGGACGAAACCAATAGAAGCCCAAAACAAAGTCGGGCGTAATGAGCCCTGCCCATGTGGAAGCGGAAAAAAGTATAAAAAATGCTGCGGCAAGTAGAACAAGACCGGCGGCCATGCCGTTTGAAAAAAATACTCCTGCCATGCTGTAAAATATGGCATGCCTGCGACCCTCATGGGAGGTTTTCGGCAGTTGCCGGTTTTGCCTCCCATAGAGGGCCGCACTGGATAATGCGGGGTTGATGCGGAAATTGGAATGCTTGTTATGTTAAAAGGCCATGCTCAAGGTTACCCCACCGTAGACAAAGTTGTCATCGTCACCTTTGAAGCTACGATATTCCATTTCGTCGCTTGCATCGCTTGAAAGCGGGAAAGTATATGACAACGACGGGGTAATGGTCATATATTTGGTAACGGCGATGGGCAGGCTTGCCGAAATCACCCCATCATGGAAGTTTTCAAATTCGGTGTCCGTAGGCACACCGTTCTCAACCTCGTAATAGTCATCCGCGTCGTCGCTCAGCAAGTAACTGATCGATCCCGAAAGTTCCAGGGAGACTTTTTCCGTAATCTCGAAAGCATGAGAAATACCCAAAAGGAAATACCAGCTCGGATATTCGGAGATATCTTTGTAAACCGTCAACGACGGCGAAAGGAACGTATCAAGACCCAGACTCAGGAAGACCTCCTGGGTGTCAGCGTCAGTTCCCTCCAGGGCGTAGTAGATATAGCCCGCTTCCCGCATGCTCTGAGTGATCAAGGCCCACGGCTTCTTCTTCCGGAGAGACCCTCAATCCTACGGTCTTGTCGATTATTTTAAACATGATAAAAGCAGTACCGAATGTCCAGATAAAGCATGCAACAATGCCTATTGCCTGTACGCCTATTATCTTTGCGGAGGTTCCTCCGATATTGAAGATACCTGCTG
>JAFDEW010000104.1 GCA_019310125.1 Deltaproteobacteria bacterium
CCGCTGAGCATCGGCGGTTTCCCTTGCCTGGTCGAAAATAACAGGAATAAACCGCACGACCAGACTTATCATGGTGGCAATCCTTTTAGACGGGATAAACGGAAACGGGTTAAGAAGCCACTCAACCGCGGCTTTAATTTCTGAAGGCCGTGTTGTTGAAATAAACGCTAATCCGGTCAAAACAACAATCACAAGCCGCCAGCAAATCATGGCGCCGTCATAGACCCCCTCCCGGGTGATTGAGACCGCCTTAAATTCGATAACCGCTGATCCCGGGGTAGATAATGCACGGGCGAAAAAAATAAACGCAAGAAGCACAAAAAAATACCGAAACGCTTTTAAATTAGATTTTAAAGATCCTTGGGCGTGCAGCAGTGCAGAAACCAACACCAGAGTTAAAACTGAAAGTGTAACAGCATATGCCTTCAGACTGGTAACGCTGATAAGGACAAGAAATAAGAGTTTAAATCGAACATCCAGCCCATGAAGGACGGAAGATCCGGAACGGAAATTGAAAGCGCTCAATTCAGCCATGATGGAACCTCCATCCCCAGACGGGAAGCACACGGTTCTCTGATTCCAAAGGGTTCGAGTTTTCCAAGCAGTTGAGAGGGCATTCCGTCTTTTACCACTTTTCCGTCTTTCATTATGACCAGACGATCCGCGTGGGCAATTACCTTTTCCAGGTCGTGGGCGGCAACAAGAACCGTGTGGCCGGACCGGTGCAGAGAAACAATCTGTTTTAAAATCTGTTTGACACCGGGATAGTCAAGGCTGGAAAACGGTTCGTCAAAAACCAGTACGTCAGGTTGCATGGCCAGGATACCCGCAATGGCGAGCCTTCGCTTTTCGCCGCCTGAAAGTAAGTGGGGTTTTTGATCCTTAAAATCGAGCATGCCCACAATCTTCAATGAGTTGGAAACCCGTCTTTTAACTTCGCTTCTGTGCAGACAAAGGTTTTCCGGGCCAAATGCCACATCATCGCAAACCGTTTCCCCCACAATCTGACTGTCGGCATCCTGGAATACCATTCCGACCATCTGCCTTGCTTTAACAAGATTTTCAGATACCGGGCGTCCGGCCAGACGAATCGTGCCGGCGGTCGGAAGAAGAAGTCCGTTCAGGTGTTTTAAGAGAGTGGTTTTTCCGGATCCGTTCTGCCCGGCAATAATGACAAACGTCCCTTCCCGGATGGTAAGATTTATATTTTCCAGACCGAGCGTACCGTCGGCAAAAATATGACTCAAGTTTTCGATTTCAATTATATTCACGACATCATCTCTGACTTGTGACCTTTTCACGAACATGAAGTTAAGAAGGTAAGAAATTCAGAAGGTTAGTTTTTCTCGCAGCTCCCAATCTTCTCACCTTCCGATCTTCTGTTCTTCAGACCTCCGCCCCATGACTTCTGTCTCATGACTGCTAATTCCCGGCACCTGATCTCTGTAAATTACCGGTCGTAATGCTTTTGCAATGGGGACGGCCGCGGCAATTTTAAGAGCATCTCCTAAAATAAACGGATACATACCCACCGCCAGTGTTTTGGCCAATGTCATACCGGTTAACATTTTCAACCATGTTACCCCGAAAGCGTAAACAATCAGACTGCCGCAGACCATGGCAAGTATGTCAAAAACCGCGCGTTTTCGTGTGGTTTCGGTGATCCGTCCGATCACATAGACCGCCGGAAGAAATCCCAAAAGGTATCCGCCCGTAGGTCCTGCAAAGCGTCCTATTCCAGCGACCCCGCCGGCAAATACCGGAAGACCCAGAGCACCTGCCAGAAGATAAACCCCTACACTTGCAACACCCCACTTGGAGCCCAGTAACAGCCCTGAAAGAAAGATAAAAAGATTTTGAAGAATGATGGGAACCGGACCTATGGGTATTGCCAGGTATGCGCCTGCTGCGGTCAGCGCGGCCAGAAGTGAGGCATATACGGTCATGTGAATCTGATTAGTCATGAAAGCAATCGCCATAGACAATTTTTTTTATTGATCCGTCTGCAAGTTTCAGCATCAGTGCGCCGGTGTTGTCCACATCCATGGCAAGGCCTTTGAACTCATCATGGGTGGTTACAATGGTTACCTGCCTACCGATGGTCATGGCATAAGTTTTCCACTCAGAGATCACATTATCCAGCGTCCCATTGTTCATACGATATTCAAATTCATCCAGAAACCCGGACAAAAGCTGTTTTCTTGAAATATTCCTGCCAAGGATTTTCTTTAATGATGTGGCCATGGGTTCACGAGGAGTGGGATCATTATTAACATTTACACCCATACCGATATTGATAAACCTAACCCTATCGGTTTCAGCCTCCATCTCAGAAAGTAATCCCGCAACCTTTTTTTCATGAACAAGGATATCGTTAGGCCATTTTACCCTGGCATCAATATGAAACATGTTTCGCAGGGTTCGGGCCAGAACCATGGATGCGGCAAAGTTGACCCGTGAGCTTAACACCGGAGGTATTTGAGGTCTGAGTATAATGGAAAAATAAAGCCCGCCTTGGGATGAAACCCAGGTTCTTTTCAAACGACCCCGTCCTTTGCTTTGGCGCCCCGCAATGACCACGGTAAAATGAGGAGCATCATTTCTTGCAAGGTTTCCGGCAACATCCATTGTGGAGGTAACTTCATCAAAATAATGGATTTTTAATTCTCTATCCCCGAATTCCCACGGGTGAAGAACGTCAGGATCGTTTATCAGACGGTATCCTTTGGGGGTTGCCTGGATATGGTATCCAAATTCCCGGAGCTTTTTAATATGTTTCCATATAGAGACTCTGGAAATCTTTAAGTGAGAACTGAGCGTTTCTCCGGAAATCACGTCACTCTCCGCTCTCAATATTTTAAGAATCTGTCCCTTCATTATTTACCTGCCATCTGGTTAGCCTTGTTAATCGAACCAGTTAACGTAATAGAAAAAAAATGTCAACCCAAACTAAAACCTAAAAGTAAGGCAGGAATCCGTTATGGATTTTTGTTGCCGATCGGTTGTGTTTGCTATTTTGTCTTATTGAGCTTATAATTCAAGTTATACAATCGCTTCGCGATTCTATATAACGCGGCTTCGCCGCTCTAAAAAAAGGAAATTCCTATACCATCAAGTTAATTCGCTTCGACCCGCCTGCCATTGCAAGGCACGAGCGGGCAGGTCACAATTGGAATGATGGAACAATGGAATGCTGACCCAAAGAACAAGGTTTTTTATGGCAAAACAAACCTGTACTTTCATAAACATGTAGAAATTCAAAGACGTTATGCGGCATAAAAATTTCATCAAAATTTGTTGGATGGTTATATGGAGTGTTGGAATTTTACAGATCTGCGTTTCATGTGCTGTCACGGCAAAAAACCGGTATGTTAAGGCTGAATCATGCTACTATGAGCTTCGAAAAAATCCGGGAACACAAAAATACAGACATAACTGGCTAAGGTGTATAACTAGGTTTCAGTCCGTTTACAAACAGTCCCCGTCAGACCCATGGGCACCCGCGGGCATGTATATGACCGGGGAGCTTTATGGCGAACTTTACAAACGATCACATCGAGATTCTGATAAGCATGAGGCCATAGAAGTTTTCAGGCGGATTATAAAACGGTATCCCAAAAGCCGGTACCGGGTAAAAGCAGCAACAGCACTACGCACCCTTGAAACAGACCTATCGAAAGGCAGAAAGTCAAAAAGAGTCACTCAGGCGAGCAAGACGAAAAAAATATATATCCCGAAAACGCCTCAGACTCACTCGAGCACCCGAAAAACGGTTGGCAACACCACAACCATAACAGGGATTCGTCACTGGTCCAATCCCACCTATACCCGTATCGTGATTGATGCCAACCGGGAAACATCCTTTACCCACAGACTCCTTAAAAAAGATCCTTCCATTAATAAGCCCCAGCGGTTGTATGTTGATTTAAAAAACAGCAGACAAGGAAAAAATATAGAAAAATTTACCCCCATCAACGATGAGTTGCTCAGGGATGTGCGTGCCGGCCAGTATACGCCCCATGTGGTTCGGGTTGTAATCGATATCAAGTCTATTGAGACGTATAAAATATTTTCACTCAAAAACCCGTTCAGAGTAGTCCTGGATATGTCAGGAGATTCTATGGTTGCCGGGTCTACGGCAAGATCTCAAAAAAAAGCAATTTTAGCTGCCGGCAAGAGGCGTTCAAAAGGGGGTTTAGCCAAACAAGCGCGACGGGACCGCCCATTGATCATTATTGATCCGGGCCACGGAGGACACGATTTCGGATCTTCCGGCTATTTAAAAAAAGTGTATGAAAAAGATATTGCCCTTCAAATTGCCGGACGGCTTGCAAAAAAAATCCGGAAAAAACTTCCATACGAAGTTCTCATGACCCGGAATAGCGACGCCTATCTTACACATACACACCAATGATTCGAAAAATCAAAGCACATACGGAATTGAAACCTATGTTCTGAACCTGGCCACAGATAATTCGGAGATAACCGTGGCGGCCCGTGAAAATGCCACTTCAACAAAGAACATCAGTGATTTGCAAACCATTTTAACAGATATTATGCAAAACACAAAAATTGATGAATCCAGCCTGCTGGCAAGTTATATTCAGGATTCTTCATACAAGTATTTAAGATCAAGGTACACTCACGTCAAAAGCAACGGGGTTAAAAAGGCGCCGTTTTATGTGCTTCTCGGCGCACGGATGCCCGCCGTATTGATAGAAACGTCGTTTATCAGCAATCCCAGGGAATGCAAACGATTGCGCAGTGCAAGCTATCAGGAGCATTTGTGCGAGGGTATAATTAACGGCATACAAAAATATGTGGAGAAATCCAGATCGGCCTCATAATTCAGACACTACCCGATATTGGGCATAAGGGTCCATTTGATCACCCAGAAAGGGGTAGTCGGGTATTTGTCCAGGCATACGATGCCGCTGTTTTGGAATTTAAAGACCGGCGTTTCAATGGATCCTGTTATCAGATATGACGTCATTCTTTCCATAAAAGGAAGATGACCCACAAGCATACGATTGGCCGCGCTGTCTATTTTATCGGCAAAAGCGGTGACATCATCTATAGGATTCAGCCCGCTGCTTTCTTCTACGCCACCTTCAGGTTCCAGGACAGATGCAATGATCTCAGCGGTCTGCCGAGCCCTGGTCTTACCGCTGTGGGTTATGCCCGACACAAGAACATGGTATGCTTTGGCCACTTCTGCGATACGCTTTGTTTCAGCGATTCCCTCCGGTGAAAGACCTTTTTTCGGATCTTTGTCTTTGGGCAAACTATAGCCGTGCTGAACCAGAAAAAGTGCCATTGCACGCTCCCTCCTTCCGACCGTAACTTCTCAATAAATTATGGAGCCTACTATGATCATTTCATACGCCAGAACTTATTAAGAAGTTACTTCAGACCTTGTTAATCCTTTGTTTTTTTGTCACGCAGTGCCGCATGCGCGGCAGCCAGGCGCGCCACGGGAATCCGGAAAGGGGAGCACGAAACATACGTTAACCCGAGTTCATGGCAGAACTGAATAGATTGAGGATCACCGCCGTGTTCACCACAAATACCGCATTCCAGGTCGGGTCTTACGGCCCGCCCTTTTTCAACTGCCATTTTCATAAGCAGGCCCACGCCGTCCCGGTCGATAACTCCAAAAGGATTATCCGGCAGGATTTCTTTTTCCATGTATTCAATCAAAAACCCGGCTTCGGCATCGTCTCTGGAAATCCCGAAGGTTGTCTGGGTCAGATCATTGGTGCCAAAAGATATAAAGGCGGCGTATTCGGCGATCTGATCACAGGTAAGGGCGGCACGCGGAATTTCAATCATTGTTCCGAACTTGTAATCCGGCTCGATCCCCTGTTCCTTCATAACCTGTTTGGCCTCGATTTCAAGAATTTTTTGCTGGATCTTCAGTTCGTTAACATGGCTGGTTAGCGGAATCATCACCTCCGGATGAACATCTATACCCTCTTTGGCCACTATACACGCGGCCTCAAAGATGGCACGAACTTGCATGGAGGTCAGTTCCGGAATATGAATCCCCAGGCGCACACCGCGCAGGCCCAGCATGGGATTGGATTCATGCAGACTTTCGACCCGCTTAAGTATTTGCTCTTCTTTGTTGATTTGATCCAGCAGCCTGTTGATTTCCTCAAGAGTGCCGGCTTCTTTCAGACGAATCTTACAGTCGGTCAAATCTCGCATCAGGTCCACATAATTGGGTAAAAATTCGTGCAACGGCGGATCGATCAGGCGAATGATGACCGGCAGACCGTCCATCACGCGGAAAAGACCGGCAAAGTCTTCGCGCTGAAAGGGGAGAAGCGCCTCGAGCGCCTCGCGCCGTTCACTCGGCAAATCCGTCATGATCATCTTCTGTACAAAGGGGAGTCGCTCGGCCTCAAAAAACATGTGCTCTGTGCGGCACAGGCCGATCCCCTCCGCGCCGTAATCCCGTGCGCGCTGAGCGTCAGCCGGATAGTCGGCGTTGGCCCAGACGCCCAACTGACGAAACTCATCCGCCCAGGAGAGTATTTTCATCAGCCACGGATCTTTAATGTCAGGCACCATGGTCTTGAGCTTGCCCATGTAAACTTCGCCCACAGTGCCGTCAATGGAGATCCAGTCACCTTCTTTGATAATTTGATCGTTTACGCTCATCTGGCGATGGGCCATATCGATTTTGAGTTCCGAAACCCCCACTATCGCCGGCTTGCCGAACTGCCGGGCAACCAAAGCCGCGTGGCTGGTTCGACCCCCCCGGCTGGTAAGAATCCCCTGAGAAGCCAGCATGCCGTGTACGTCGTCCGGACGGGTTTCAGGACGTACCATGATAACCTCTTTGCCTTCTTTCTTGGCCCATGTTTCAGCGATATCGGCGTCAAGGGCAACCACGCCATAGGCCGCGCCCGGCGAAACATTAAGGCCGATGGCCAGCATTTCGCCCGAGGCTTTGGCCTTTTTGATGGCCTCACGGTCAAATTGCGGATGAAGAAAAAAATCAACCTGCTCGGGAGAAACACGCATCACCGCTTCTTCCTGTGTAATCAAACCTTCTTTCACCATATCAACCGCTATGCGAACAGCGGCCTGGGCCGTACGCTTGCCGTCGCGCGTCTGCAACATCCACAGTTTGTTCTTTTCAACGGTAAACTCAACATCTTGCATATCACGATAGTGCTTCTCCAGCTTCTTTGTGATCTGCTCGAATTCTTCATAGGCCGTGGGCATCTCCTCTTTGAGCTTTAAAATGTCATGGGTCAGACGTATCCCGGCAACCACGTCCTCCCCCTGGGCATTGGTAAGATAATCGCCTTCTATGAGGTTTTCTCCGGTGGTCCCGTTGCGCGTCAAAGCAACACCGGTGGCACTGTCATTGCCCATGTTGCCAAAAACCATGGTTTGAATACTGACCGCGGTACCCAGATCATGTGGAATATTGGCAGCATTGCGATAGTCAACCGCCCGTTTGCCGTTCCAACTTTTGAAAACCGCTTCGGTGGCCAAAAGCAGTTGCTCATTTGGATCGGTTGGAAAATTGCGGTTTGCATATCGTCTGAAAATGGATTTAAATTTATCCGTCACCTCTTTCCAGGCATCGGCGGTCAATTCCGTGTCGGTTTTGACACCTGCTTTAAGACGGGCTTCGGTAATGACTTCCTCAAAAGCCTCATCCGGAGCACCCATTACAACACTGCCGAACATTTGCACCAACCGGCGATAAGAATCGTACACAAAGCGTTCATCGTCGGTTAATTCGATCATGCCCATGGCGGTTTCGTCATTGAGACCGATGTTGAGCACCGTGTCCATCATGCCCGGCATGGAGAACTTGCCGCCGCTGCGGCATGAAATCAACAATGGATTCTTTGGGTCGCCGAATTTCTTTCCGGTGGCAGCCTCGATAGTTTGCATCCCCTTTTTTATCTGTTCACCCAGCCCCTCTGGAAAGGCGCCACCCGACGCTAAATAGGCATTACAAGCCTCGGTAGTTATGGTAAAACCGGGGGGAACCGGCATGCCAATGCGCACCATTTCCGCTAAATTGGCACCCTTGCCGCCCAACAATCCGCGAACGTTTTCCCAATCACCACCAACATAGTCTTTCGCTTCTTCGACTTCACCAAAAAGATATACCCATTTATCAGCCATTTTGAAACACCTCTCCATAAAATTAAAGGTTGAAATAAGAATAGGGGAAGTAAAAAAAGATTTTCGGACAGAGATCAGTATAAATAAAAGTCGGTTACATGTCAACCAAGAAAAATACAGCCGGAGGTAAACTTCAAAGTTAACTCTAACCGATTCAGATAGAAGCGACTTGATTTCCCAGATACTTTACTAAAATTCCAAATCACAATACTCAAACACCAAACAATATCAAAATTACAAATTCCAACACGCGGCGCAAGCGCCTGCGCTGCGCGTGACCAAAACACTTCAATCAGTTATTGGATGTCTTGCCGTCATTCTATCTGTTTTGAATTTTGAATTTCGGTCATTGAGATTTCTTTGAGATTTGTATTTTGGTGCTTGAGATTTTCATGATTTTCATTAGCCAGTAATTTAATTTATTACAGACAATTATGTGTTTAAATGATGTGCCCTGAATATAACTGTCGTGGGTTTGATAAGAAAAAATCAGGTTAGGGTTCGCGAAGAAATAAATTTACATTTTCAGGAGTCGAGGCGCCCGCATGGCAAGGCGCGAGGAGGGCGAATAGCTGGCTATTTAACCGACGAGCAACGCAGCCAGGCGGAATGGATCGGCGCATTAAAATGTGAAGTTATTTTTGAGCAAGCCCTTAGCACCGGGTCCACCCACATTCCATATTGGAGCAAACCATACAGCCTTCGGCCCGATGAACCGGTGCACCGCAATCCGGACAGCAAATATCTTTAATTTTTGCTGCGTTATGTTCGTTAAAATGAATGTCTGCATCTTCAATCCGTTTTGCAACTTCACGGTACAAGTCCGCATTTTCTATGGCAACCTCAAGGGCTTTGCCCATGCCGGCCGCACAACTGTTTACTTCCACATCTTTTCCTGCGGAAATTGCCTTTGTACACGCAGGGCAATGGATAGATTTCATGGAGCGAATGATCTTTTCAGTAGATACACCGGCCCTGAGACAGTAAGACAAAAGCACACCCAGCGCCTTGGTGTTTGCAGCGCAGCCGCCGCCTACGGTTCTGATAAAAACTTCCACCACTCCGTCTCTGTCAAAATGGGGATCAACATAGAGTTTGCCGCAGGCGGTTTTCATTTTGAGGCTCGGTCCGGTGGTTGCCCTGGGACGATGCTTGAGTTCTCCTCTGGCTAATTCAGCTGTTTTTTCAGGTTCTACCTTTTCCTTTTTTGTATATAAGGCCTGGACATCACGGGAACCTTCCCGGTAAAATGTGATCCCCTTGCACCCCATTTTCCATGCGTTGAAAAATGCTTGGGAAACCTCGGACCTATCGGTATCGTAAGGTGCATTGATGGTTTTTGAAACGCCCGAATCAACGCCGTTGTTCTGAAACGCAGCCTGTATCATAATGTGTTCCTCAACGGAAACATCATTGGTAGTGACAAAAAAATCCGGCAAAGATTCGGTTCTCTTCTTTGCATACCACTCCCGGACCACATCCGGAACCATGTCAAGCTTTTCTCCCTCCAGACACTCCTTGGTATAGCTGAATGAAAAGTTCGGTTCACACCCGGATGAGCAATTGGCAATCAATGAGAGCGTACCTGTGGGAGCAACG
Source organism: Deltaproteobacteria bacterium (assembly GCA_019310125.1). Lineage (GTDB taxonomy): Bacteria > Desulfobacterota > Desulfobacteria > Desulfobacterales > UBA11574 > S5133MH16. The sequence continues at coordinate 9,757 of JAFDEW010000104.1, forward strand.
GTTGTCAGCGTGCCATTTCGTCTTTTGGGAACGGAAAATTCATAATCATCATAGACCGGCGCCACCCCTTTATCTTTGCCCAGCCCAATGGAAGTTTCATTGGCAATATCGTAAATAAAGGTCATTATTTCTTTTGCCAGATTCACAGACTCATCGGATCCGTATCGAATGTGAAGCTTGATGCACATATCGGCAAACCCCATGATTCCCAGACCGATCTGTCTGGTTTTTAAGGTCATTTCTTCGATTTCTACAATAGGATAATGATTTACCGTGATTACCGAGTCCAGGAAACGTACGCCGATCTGAACGATGTTGCGCAGTTTTTCCCAATCAATTTTTGCTTTTCCTTCAACCCAGTCCCCACTGACCATCCGGGAAAGATTTATGGATCCGAGGTTACAGGAACAGTAAGGCAACAGCGGCTGCTCTCCACAGGGGTTTGTGGCCTCAATTTCACCCATGGGACGCAGGGTATTGTTTCTGTTAATGGTATCTAAAAAGACGATACCCGGCTCTCCGTTTTTCCAGGCGCCGTCAATAATTGTTTCCCAGATTTTGCGTGCGGAAAGGGACTTGTAAATTTTGTCATTAAAGACCAGATGATACTCCCTGTCATTTTCAACAGCGTTCATAAAGGCATCTGTGATGCCCACGGACAAATTGAAATTTTTGAGTTCTCCCTCCAGAATTTTAGCGGTTAAGAAGATTTCAATATCCGGATGATCAACCCGAAGGATTCCCATATTGGCGCCATCGCGGGTGCCTCCTTGTTTTATGATATCTCCGATGGTGAAATCAAAAATTTCTATGAAAGAAAGCGGGCCTGAAGCCATTCCTCCGGTAGAAGCAATCCGCTCTCCTTTGGGACGAAGACTTGAGAAGCTCATCCCGGTTCCGCCTCCGTAGGCCTGAACATCCACGGCGTCAGACAGTGTTTTAAAAATACTTCGCCGGCTATCTTCCACCGGAAGAACAAAACAGGCGCTTCCACACCCTTGATTTCTGCCAAAATTTCGCAACGTGGGGCTGTTGGGTAAAAAATCCAGGTCCATCATAATCTTTTTATATTCTTTCTCCCATGTTGCACGGTCTTGAGGACTTTCTTCGGCGCCTGCCACTTTATGGGCGACCCTGCCACACAATTTTTCCCAGTTTTCATCTTTGGCAAAATATCTTTTTTGTAATATTTTTAGCGCGTTTTTTGAGAGCTGCATAGTATGTTAACTCCTGGACCTTTAAAGCAAAACAAACTCGTAAAATGTCTTTTCCTTATTGACTTTTTGCAAAAGTGTCACAGAAAGGGTATGGGCTTGCCCGTACGATACGCCAGCGCCTGGCATGTGGCGATCAACTGTCCATCCTTATCCGTGACCTTGATATCAAAGCCGGCGGTTTTTTTGGTCCGGCTGACTTGCCGGGCTTCGGCCCGCAAACGCTTCCCCGGTTTGGGGCTGGACACATAGGTTACGCTCACGTTTAATGCCACGGCCACCGTCCCTTCTGTCTGACCGGCCGCCTCAAATGCTTCGTCGATTAAGCCAAAAATAACGCCGCCGTGGGCTCTCCTATAAATATTGTCCATGGTTTGTGGATTATAGATCATCTCCACCGCGGAATATCCGAGGTCCAGCTCCACAAGTTCCATATCCAACGCCCGTGCAAAGGGTTCTTTTCCCACCGCTCGATAGATGGCCTCTTTTACGGCTTGATCCATTATTCATTCCCATTTATGGTTTCAAAAATGATAAATCCATTATTTTGACCGGCAGATTTTTATAATAGCAAAAACAGACTATTTTCTCAAAAGGTCCATGGCTTTTTGAACAATATTTTCAGGGGTAAAGCCAAACTGTTTCATTACGGTTCCACCCGGTGCTGAAGCACCAAATCCGTTCATCCCGATGATGGCGCCGCTGTTCCCAACGTAGTGCTTCCATCCCATGGGAGAACCGGCTTCTATGGCAAGACGTACGGTGACATCCGGCAACAGCACACGGTCTTTGTATTCTTGAGGGGTTTGTTCGAAAAGCTCCCAGCTCGGCATGCTCACCACCCGGACGGCGATATTTTCCATCGCAAGACGCTTTTGGGCTTCAAGGGCAATATGCACTTCCGAACCTGTGGCAATCAGGAGAATATCGGGTTTGCCCTGGCAATCCGCCAGGATATACGCTCCGTCTGCCAGACCGTTTTCTTTAGTGTCCCGATTTATTACCGGAAGTTTCTGACGGCTTAAGATCAGAGCGACCGGACTTCTTGTGTTCTTTACGGCCTGACGCCATGCCTGTGCGGTTTCGGAAGCATCCGCCGGTCGTATAACCGTAAGGCCTGGAATTGCCCGCAGGCTGGCGAGCTGTTCAACGGGCTGATGAGTCGGGCCGTCTTCGCCCACCGCAATACTGTCATGAGTAAAGACATATATGATCGGCAGGTTCATCAGGCTGGCAACGCGAATGGCCGGCCTCATATAATCGGCAAAAACAAGAAACGTGCCGCCATAAGGCCGCAGGCCATTGTGCAGGAACATGCCGGACATTATTCCTCCCATGGCATGTTCCCGAACCCCGAAGCGAATATTGCGGCCATGGTAAGCACCTTTCTGGAATTCATGGAAAGCGTTCATATATGTTTTGTTGGAAGGTGCCAGATCCGAAGAACCGCCGATAAGTGTGGGGAGTTTTTCTGCAACGGCATTCAGAACCTTACCGGATGCTGCACGGGTTGCAATGGGACCATCGGCAACTGAAAATTCGGGTATCTCGTCATCCCATCCCGCGGTTAAAAAACCGCTCATGGCATCAACCCATTGTTTTGTCAGATCAGGATATTTTTTGCTGTAAGCCTGAAAGATTTCCTGCCACTCCGGTATGAAAAAAGAGAGGTCTTCAGGAACACCCAGGATTTTTTTTGTCAGGCGAACCTCCTCTTCACCAAGGGGTGCGCCGTGGGCATCGGCCGTATCCTGTTTGTTGGGGCTTCCAAAAGCAATATGAGTTCGCAGAACAATCAGTGACGGACGTTCGGTCTCAGCTTTGGCTTTCTCAAGCGCATTG
>JAFDEW010000414.1 GCA_019310125.1 Deltaproteobacteria bacterium
AACCTTATGCGCGCAATATTGGGTACAGATCTCTTCAATACCTGGCACACAGTATCCATATAACAATAAAGGCCGTTCATTTCGTTTCCGGGCGGAAACAATTTCTCCGATCAGGTTTTTTTTTAACGTATGTGGATACAGGTGCAGATTAGACGGCAAAAAAGTTACACGCAATTGCGGATATTTTTCTTCCAGCCGAAGTAACTTAAGGGCAGGTCTGAAAACTCCGCAAGCGATAAGACGTATTATTGAGCAAATTTTTGCCCCCTTTCTACCCTGTGATCCATGTTTTTACAAAACCATCATGTTTTGATATGTGTAATTCACTGATGTTAGTTAACAGCGGTCATTTATTACTTTCCATCGGAATTCGAAGGTCTGGTTTCAGGTGTCGGGTGTCAGGTGTCAGGAGGACGAACGTAAGAGCTGAAACCTGGATTGCTTGAGCTAAATCACCAACAATCTTGATTTACACCCTGTTTTGATCGTCTCCTAAAAAGTCAAAAAAATGGGTTTTTCACGAGAGCTTTAAGTTTTAAATATTTTGTATTTCCGGAAAACGAACTTTTATCCCGGAAATAAGCTCTGGGTCTAAGAGCCCATCGATATTTTCTTTTAAAATTTTCTCAACCCGTTCTTTGGCCCGGCTCAACATGTTGGGCCGACCCCTTTGTTCCCAGATATCGAAATTACAGCGTACGGCAAGATCGGGGTAGAAAAATTCTTCCATCATATGTTCGACGGTGTGGTCTGCCATGACATAATTACCGCCCGGGCCGACTTCTTCAATTACGTCGGAACCGAGCGTTTCCGTGCTCACCCGGATACCGGATAGAATTCTGTAAATCATGCCGATAATTTCATTATCAATAACGTACTGTTCGTAAGAAATTGAATTGCCAGAATCCAGCATGCCTGCCGCCAGATGAATGAGATCCGCTCCGCTCATGGCCACCATTAAACTGGAAAGACTTTTTTCACAGCCGGCCTGAATATCGGGCCTTTTGGCCTCGGTAACTCCGGCCGATGCGTAAATGGGCAAATGATAAAGCTTTGCCAGTTTAACTGCAGCAGCGTTCATCAACGCCATTTCCACTGACCCCATAGTATATTCCATGTTCCGCAGATCCATGGTTGAGGGCACCGCACCATAGAGAACCCTGGCACCCGGGGCGTACACCTGAGCCATGGCCACGCCGGCCAACGCTTCAGCATGCATTTGGGAAAGGGTGCCGGCCAGGGTCGCCGGGGCAGTAGTTCCGGAAATTGACGCCGGTGCGCAGGTGACAGGGATCCCGTTTTCGCAACAAAACTTAAGAATATCCAAGGTGTCGTACCCAAAGGTAAGGGGGCTTATGGGATTGGTTATCACGGAAACAAAGGGTTTTTGTCTGAGCTTTTCTTTTCCTCCCGCTACAAAACCGGCAAGTTCCCACATCTGCTTTACGCCTTCCAGATTATCACATCTATATCGTGAGCCTGGCAGGATATGATATATAAACGAATATTATCGAGCTGATTTACCAGAGCAGCGGTGTTGGCCACATCTCTGAGCATGGTGAGCCGGTACCCTCCCGTTCCCATATCAAGGATTCGAAACACCCTGCCGCCGTTAGAAAAATTGACCCGGCCTGTTCCCATATGAACATCGTTGACACCGTCACGGGAATAGAGAACAAATTGGGAGGGGGCCTGTGCCAATGTTTCGTTCAGCCAAGCAGGTTCAAAGCGAGCGATTTGAGCATTATGATCAATCCGCACGCCCGATTTTTCCAACATGTCCAGACTAAAGCGGCAATGTATTTTAATCCCCACACGTTCCAAAATCCTTCGTCCCGCATGGTCTATGTGTTTGATATCTTCCGGTGCAAACAGACTGCTGAAGGGAAATTTATTTTCCATGATGAATTCAATTCTCCGATGCTACTGATTTGCAAAGAAATACCGTAACCGTTCACAGGTTCAGGGTTCAACGTTCAGGGTTAAGGACAAAAAGACATTGAAGATCCGAAGTCCTTGTTACAAATGTTCATTTTCCCAAGTAATTGCCAATTTAGCTTCAAATTTTGGATTAGGACTGACGAAACTGACGCTTTTCTCGTAAATACGCATCCCAAATGCAGTCCGGGGACAAGAATAGAACCTTGAACCCCTGAACCTTTGAACCCGTGAACGCTTACGAAATACCATACATTGTTTTGGAACCACCTGATGTTCGGACAGGATTCGTTTTGCCTCCACATTACAGCGCTTATAAAAATCCATAGCCCCGGCACTTTTCCAGGAATCATAGCGGGAACGATCCAGAATTTTGGGAAGAAACAAAGATTGCATGAAATTTTCAAAGGTGTGATCATCCGTAAGAAATATGGAACCCGGTTCGCCCTTGGCGACCCTTTCGATGGCCTCCAAAGCCAGGGTTTGGTCGGTAACCGGTATCCCCTCAGCGAAAAACCTGCTCATGGAGATAAGTTCGTTGGCCATGCAGACCATCTCAAGACAAGATGTGCTTCCGTATTCCAAAAACCCCACATCGTGGATCAGGTTTGAACGAGACAACAGGGCGGTAATGATGGAAAACATGGCTTCCGCTCCTGCCTGGGCATCCATGACCTTTGCATCCGAAGCGCCGGCATATGCCCATATGGGCAGGCCGTATATCTCATCACGCATATCCGCGAGTGCGGCCTGAGTGAGACTCCACTCCGGGCACCCGTACGAAACCACACTGGACTTCATATCCAGGATGCTGACGTTGGGACCGAAAAGAAACGGCGATCCTTTACCCACCATCTGGTGAACCACGAGTCCCACCAAATTTTCAGCGATTCCCAGCGCCATGGCCCCGGCGAGGGTGACCGGTGCTCCGCCGCCTGCGTTTGAACCGGACGGAAAGCAGACGGGAATTTTCTTCTCAGCACAGAACATCAGCCGTTCCATGACGTTTTCGGGAAAACGTAAGGGGCTGATGGCCTCCGAATAATTTAGAATAAAGGGCTTTCTTTGAAGGGCATCTTCGCTTCCGGCCACCTGACATGCAATATCATATATTTTGGCGATGTCCTTACCGCTGTCCGCGATGAATACAATGGGTTTGTTGGTGTTTTTAACCATTTCGGCAAAAACATACACATAAATATGTTCGATGGGCACATCTTCAGGGTTACCCATTGACATGGCAAAAGCGATGTTCTCAAGCCCGTCCACCAGCCTGGCGAAGTTTTCGACGTCTTTTTTGACCGCACGCCGGCGCACACCGGTTTCCAGATCCAGGGTGAACGTGGCGTCTGAACCGGTTCCATAAAAAGAATTGCCATTGGCAAGGGGCATGGTTTTGTTCCCCTTCTGGTCATAAAGCGTTATTTGCGTCGGGGCGGATCTCAGAGCCTCTTCGACAAGGTAAGACGGCATCCGTAACCAATCATTGTTTAATATCCGGCATCCGGCATCCGCAAGCATTTCCCGGGCACCGGGGTGCTCCATCTTAAAGCCCGTTTTATCGAGAATCTCCAGGGCCGAAGCATGGATTGCCAGGGCCTGGTCACGGTTTAAAACCTTAAGCCGAGGTTGAAATGTGGGAATCTCCAGAGGTTTCATGCTTTACTCCTTGTTTACAGGGTTTTCGGTTCAGGAAATGCCGAGTACCTTTTTCGCTTCAATCACGGCAGATCCCGCATCGGGCGCATAAGCATCCGCCTTGATTTCACTGGCGAAATTGGCCGTAACCGGTGCCCCGCCAATCATCACCATCACTTTGTCCTTGATCCCGGCTTTCCGGAGTGTCTCTATGGTTTCCCGCATACCCGGCATGGTTGTGGACAGTAAGGCGGACATGGCCAGTATATCGGGTTCAACCTCCTGCACTTTTTGTACGAACGTGTCCGCCGAAACATCGACCCCCAGATCCGTCATGGTAAATCCCGCCCCTTCCATCATCATGGACACCAGGTTTTTCCCGATATCGTGCAAGTCTCCCTTAACGGTACCGATGACCACTTTTCCCTTGGACTTGAAATCTCCCTCCTGAAATTGCGGTTTGATCAGTTTTACACATTCTTGCATGGTTTTGGCGGAACGCAACATTTGCGGAACAAACATTTCGCCTTTGGCAAACTTGTCGCCAACCTGATCCATTGCAGCAATAAGGCCTTGATCAAGAACTTCATGGGCCTTTTTGCCCGCATCCATTGCATTTTGTGTCAGCATCAAAGCTGTCTGAATGTCCCCCTTGATGACTGCTTCATTTAATGCCTTAAGGTCACTCATGGTTATCTCCCCCTTTTGATAGCATGTTGCATATTAATGTTGACGGTCTCGTAAAAAGTCCAACTTCTGCGTTGTGCTGCATTTCGCAATCATTCAACGTACGAAAAGTACGCCTCATGATTACAAAATTTGCACGCCTTGAATTTGAACTTAACCGTCTAAATCGGACTTTTTCGAATTCATCAATGTTAGTGGGCAAGTTTTTTATTTTTAATTTCTCAAAACGTATTGAGAAATTACTTATTAAAAGCCTGACCTTAATCAGGGCTTCATCCCATGGTTAACCGGCCGTTTTGATAGGCGTCTATAAAGTTTTCGCAGTATTCATCGCGACCGAGAAGCATCTCGATGGCAAGTAGTGTTGACGTCAGTTCTGTGTCGCAGGGGTCTAAAATGGCGGCAGACAGGCCGTAAGCCATACCAAGAGCCAGAAAATTTCGATTGATGAGACGACGAGACGGAAGGCCGAAGGAAATATTGGAAAGACCACAGATGGTATTTACTCCCGGAAAATCGTTCATGATGTTACGGATGGCTTGTAATACGGCACCGCCCATACGGATGTCAACTGAAACCGGCTGCACCAGAGGGTCCACGTAGATCTTTTCCATGGGAATTCCCTGGGCGGTAAGTTTTTGTATAAGCTCTGATCCCACCTGCACTCTTTCTTCCACGGTAGCGGGCATTGACGTTTCACCCATACACAGCGCAACAACACAGCAGGGATGACTGGCGACCACTGGAAGAAGAGAAGAAAAACGGTCTTTCTCTAAGGAAATAGAATTGATCATGGGCTCGCCGTTGTGATGTTTTATGGCAGCGATCAGGGCATCGGGATCGGGGCTGTCCAGACAAAGGGGCAGGTCCACGGCAGATTGAACGGTTTCCACCAGCCAGCACAGGCAATCGGCCTCTTTATCAAAAAAAGTTCCGGCATTTACGTCAATATAATGGGCACCTGCCTGTGCCTGGCTTTGGGCAACCTTACCGATGAATGAAGCATCTCGTTTTTCCACCGCTTCAGCAATGCGCTTCCGGCTCGTGTTGATTTTTTCTCCCACAATGAGCATTGATTGTTCTCCCTTTTACATCTAAAATACAATCCGAATTGTTTTAATGTCAACAAAATCAACCGCATAATATTTTATCAATCGAGGATAATGCATATCCTTATTTTTTGTGCACCTGCCGGTCTGAATTCCTTATCTCATGACATATGCTTTTTTAAAATGAAGGTCACGTGAAGAACCCGATTTACCAGACCAAGGATTTATATATCCATCCTTCATCTCCGTCCGCATGGCGGACATGTATCCAGCTGCCTTTTCGATTTATGACTTCAAACGCAACGCCTTTATCAGTTGTGAATACGACGCTATAGTTGGTACCGGGCCCCGATCGAATATTGCATTTTTCTTTGATCGTAATAACCGATGCAATTTTACGAACAAGAGGCCTGTATATCCACCCTTTATCTCCCTCAAAATCGACAAACCTGTACCATTGCCCTGTCTTTTTTATAACCCTGAGTGGATAATATTTGTACACCTGCCAAATGATATCATATTTGGTTCCGGGTCCTGAACGGATATTTGCTGTGGGGACTGCAACGGTGAGGCGTTCACCGGCACAGGCAAGATTTGCACAACTGATAAAAAGTATGGTTATGATGAATGCATTTTTGATTGGCATGAAAAAATGCTTATTGTTTGTCATATATTCCTCCATTATCTTCTGGATTCAGCATCTTTTATCTTTTCAATTTCACGCAACTCAAAAATTCGATTTTAAGCAAGTAGTTGACAATCACTCCCAATACGCTGATCGTAAAAAGAAATCTGAAAAAAATACTTGGTTCAGTAAAAGCAGCTGAAATAGCCATAAGGAAAAAATGTATAGTTGATTGTGTTTTGAGTAATGGAGTATCGAAAACCGATAGAATAAAGGTTTTTCTGAAAAGCAGATTTTATAATCGAATCCACTGACCGACCGTTTCTACTGCTTTTCCTGTGCCAAAATGCTCTGTGAAGATTTTAAAATAATAGAGTTCTTCCTTGCTCCGGACTATCGGATAACTGCCCTGAGCTTCTTTTAACTCTTCATCTTTAATCGTCGCTTCAAAATAAGCGGGCAGAACATTTGCGGAACCGGATCCTTGTGAAAATTCCTGTTTGAGCCGCCAGACGATTTCTTTAGGTAACACGTTTTCATAAGCTTTTCTGAAAATCCATTTTTCGATTTTTTGATCTTTGTCCGGTCTTTGCTTATATTCAGCGGGAATGGCCATGGCGTATTTGAACAGCTCTCCGGATATCAAGGGGGTAACCACCCGGACGGAATTGCATAGATTCATTCGGTCAAGGCGTAATGACGCATTATTATGTAAAAAGCCGATACATTTCATTTGTTGTGCGAATAATTCTTCAGCGGGGAAGTCTTTAAGATACAGATACCCGCAAAAGATTTCATCACCGCCTTCTCCGGAAAGCAGGACCTCCATTCCTTGTTCTTTAGCATATTTAGAGATGAGATAATTCGACACAGAACTTCTCACCAAAGAAGGATCAAAGGATTCCAGGCTCCAAATGACTTGGGGCAGTACCGCGAGAATTTCGGCCATTAAACGGGCGCATGTAATGTCTTCACTTTCTCCCACACCCAGGGCAAAGGTCTTCAAGCGCTCATCCTTTCCATATTTATCCCGGTAGGCATTGCAGGCCAGCCAGGCGATAACACTGCTGTCTATTCCGCCACTGAGAAGGCTTCCTGTGGACGCTTCAAAGTTCACACGGTTTTGGAAACTGCGCTGGATAATGTCTCTGATGGTTTCCGCCATCTCGTTGGGGTCGCTATGTAAGATTTCAGGCTGACTTTTCGGAAGTTCGGCAAACCGGAATAGCGTACCCGTGCTGTCCATATAATATCCCGGCGGAAATTCATATACATCGTCGGTGATTCCTATCAGACTTTTAAGTTCGGAAGACAGATACAGCGATCCGTTTTTTCTTCCATAAAAAAGGGTTTTGATACCTAAAAGATCTCTGGCCGCAAATAGGTTTTCTCCATCGGAAATCACGAATGCAAAGATGGCATCGTCCAGATATTCGAACATTTGACTGCCATATTGTTTGTAAAGATTCAGAAACAAGCGTTCCTCTCTAAAGGGACCATCTGCCTCACCGCTGGGTTTGGCCCGTTTTGCCCAGTTTCCCATTTGACCGTCGTAACAGATTCTAAGGTCCGACAACTTGGGAATAAAGGCCGGAACTTGATTTTTATCCGGTTCCAAAAATTTATCCTTTTTCAAACAGATATCAGATTTAAGATGGTTTTGTGCCATCAGAACGCGTTTGTATTTAAATTTCCCGGATAGATACGGACCTCGATGACCGATCCGTTGAAACATAGTTTCCAGTTCAGAAGGGTCTGGTTTATTAAATATTACAGCGAAACCACTCATATTAATTTTAATCTCCAATAGATAATATTACTTCTTAATTTCGAAGATGTCCAAATCCCGTGCCGGGCTGAAGATCGGTTTCGAGCTTGCGAAGAGAGAAGCCAAGGTGCGGCTCTATGACATTGGCCCGAACATCGCCCCAGGGCACCCATCCAACGCCTTCAATGACTCTGCGCATGGCTTCCATGGCTTCTTTAAGAGAGTCCGGATAATAGGGCATAATTTTCGGAACATCATTTTGTTTTTCATCTTCTGTATCATAATTGCTGAGCAGTGAAATCGTATGGTTTACCAAGGTGTTGCAGCACATGAAAAACATTTCAAAAAAATTGTTCAGATGATCAAATCCCGGCCGGGGCACATAGTCCACCAAAAGACTTTCAAGATCTGTGCGAACATATCCCTCAAACAGTGAATTCACCGGAAATCGTAACTTCGGACAATTGGCGTTGTAGTCCCCGGTATCCATGTGGCGACCGATGAATATGGAACGATCAAAAAATTTTAACGGCTTGATCGTAACCCCTGATTCCTTGGACGCCCGGTCAATAATTTTCATAATTTCATCTTTTGTTATCAGTCGTAACGGAAAGGATGAAATCTCCATTTGATCCCGTTCTTCCTCAGGATAAATA
>JAFDEW010000415.1 GCA_019310125.1 Deltaproteobacteria bacterium
TGTTATAATTACACAATCAACTGTAAAATCCGTTTCTTCCTGTTCCGGCCAAAAAAAAATTGGGCGGTTTGAAAGATCGTTCGTTTTTCAAAGGTAGGCGTTCCGTCGAAAAGGCATTTGATCTGTTTTACTCATGACTAATACTAACTCTATGACGGCAAGTAATACCTCGTGTATCCTTAGAAAAAGAAATTGTTCCGAAATTCGAAAGATCAGTTTTATCTTGACTCACATTTTATTTTTGTGTATCTGGAAATTAAAAATCCATTGAGGGATCGTCTAGCGGCAGGACGACGGGTTCTGGCCCCGTTAACCCAGGTTCGAATCCTGGTCCCTCAGCCAAACAACAATGGGTTATGATATGATGTCATAACCCTTTTTTTCTAACCTTTCTAACAATATCGTAAAAAGTCAAAATCCTACGGCAAAGTAAAAAGATCCAAATTCAAGGCGCGCAAATCCTGAGGAACGAAGCGTACATATAGTACGCTGCAGTGACGAAGGATGCAGCGCAACGCAGAAGTTGGACTTTTTATCATTGAATAATGGCAACAGATACAAAAAGGTACATTCAGGTATACACCGGAAACGGCAAGGGCAAAACAACCGCCGCTTTAGGCCTTTCCATCCGAGCCGCAGGCCATGGTCTGAAAACATACATCGGCCAGTTCATGAAGGGGCAGCACTATGGCGAACTTACGGCATTGCGTGACAACCCCTGCATCACCATCGAGCAGTATGGGGACATAGAGTGCATTCGTCGGGATCAAGCAACTCAAAAGCATATGGATCAAGCGGAACAGGGACTTATCAAGGCTCGCGATGCCATGCTCTCGGGACAATATGACCTTGTTGTACTTGACGAGATCAATGTGACCATCTGGTTTGGTCTGCTTACCGTAAAACAGGTTCTGGAATTTTTGGACCAGCGGCCTGAAAGCGTGGAAATTATCCTTACCGGACGCAATGCACCCCAAGAGTTCATCCAATATGCCGACCTGGTTAGCGAGATAAAAGAGGTGAAACATTATTATAATCAGGGTATTTTAGCAAGAGACGGAATCGAACGATAAGGGGGCTTTATCCATAAGCGCTAAGTTGTTTTGTAAACATTCCCAGGTTACATTTATGCCGTACGGGGATGAACGTCGAACATCTAACAGACTGAACATCGAACATACTAAAAGATGAACGTCCAACATCGAACATTGAACGTCGAACGTCGAATAAGGATGTCGCTTCGCTTTCATTTTAGTTTATCCTGAAAAACCTGGGTTTCTGGGCCAGGTCAGAGATAAATGGCTCTGCCTTGGAGTTTTGTGCCTAAAATTACAAATTCCAAACAAGGGCCAAAGCCATTTTTTTATTCTTTTGTTTGTTATTTCGAATTTCGGTCATTGGAAATTGTTTGATATTTGTGATTTGATATTTGTAATTTCAGTAATCCAATGAACTTTTAAAAAAGCTAATCCTCTCTGGGCCAGGATTCTTTACTTGGTCGTTCAGGTTTTTTTATTCATCATTCGATGTTGGACGTTCGATGTTCGATGTTCAGTCTGTTCAGCGTTCGATGTTCATCTTTTTTTCATCTTTTCCCATTCAACGTTCGATGTTGGACGTTCGATGTTCGATGTTCATTTTTTTTTAGTCCCTTCCGGCGCAAAAATAACTTAGCGTTTATGGGGTGACCTCTTATCCTTTTAAAACACAATCCCCGCATACCCCACAAAACTGTCCCCCGGACTTTTATCATAACTGGTTGCATATGCAATGGCTTCCGCTTTGTCGGCCCCGAGTTGTTTTGCAGCGGCAATTGCAGTTGCAGCCGCACCGCTGCAACAGGCATTCTGGTTTTCCAGGGCCTCTGTGATAACTTTTTCCGGATCCATGGCAATCATGGCCTTGATAACCCTGGGATCGTTCTCCTTGCGCACCCAGTCCAGGGCCGCCTGACCCGTGCCATGGGATACAAACCCGTAATTCACCCCGTAATGGGTGAGATCGGTCGAGCCGATCACTTTAACCCGCAACCCCAGACCCTGTGAAATGTCGGCCACCGCCTGTCCGATTTCAAGAGAGTGTTGTGTGGGCGGCACACCCATGGGAACGATTTTTGTGTCCTTAAAAAAGTATTTTATAAAAGGGAGCTGAAGTTCGATGGTATTGTCCTGGGTAAAGTGTTCAGCGGTTTCGATCTGAAATGAAAATTGTTTGACAAGTTCCCCTGCAAGGGACGGTTCGATTTCTATGTCGCCAAACGGAGTTTCCCATGCACCGCCGGTCATAATGTATGAGGGGGAACCAGGATGAAGATGCATCCCGAAAATTACAAAAACATCCGGAGGGTTTTCATCTTTAAGACAATGGATCACGTTACAGGCGATACTTCCTGAAAAATACCATCCCGCATGGGGAACGATCCCTCCGGTTAAGGACCTCTGTTCAATGTCCTTTGTCGGATACTCTTTTAGAAAACCTTTGATCTCTTTCTCACAGCCGGCCGGATTGTCCGGATACCAGCTTCCCGCGAAAACAGACTTTCTCACGTTCATTCCAAACACCTCCTTTCTATAGTTTTAATTTGCCATATACATCTGAATAAGTCCAACCTAAAATCTGCATTAACTTTTTTCGAAAGAGATAGAGTTGAAATAATTACAATGCGCTATCGAAATGTTTTTATTATTTTCCGCACACCGATAACAGGCCAAATAAAAGGATGAAATCCGTATTAGATTTCGAAAAAGTTAACCCTTTGGGAGCCTCGTCTCGACCGGATCTACTGCGTTATCAATCGATTGCAGTATTACAATACGGCTGCACGATTGATGCCTTGTATATCCGGCCAATTCAAGGCTTGCAGAATTTAGGTCCAATATATTTTCCTGGGAAAAATCATAGAGCCGAAAATTCAAACGGTTGCACCAAATAACACCTTGACATAATAT
>JAFDEW010000105.1 GCA_019310125.1 Deltaproteobacteria bacterium
CGCATCCAACGGGAAGGTCATCCTTGTAAAAATCCCCTGTCACAAAATGGACTCTGTGATGTAAATCGTTCTCAACGATTTTTTCTTTTGTTATGGGTATAACGCTTTCAAGATCAAAAATAACGGCATTGAGTTGCGGATTTTCTTTCAAAAAAGCGATGGTGTAAGCGCCGGATCCACCTCCGATATCAAGAAGTTTTTTAAAGGGGCTTAAATCGTAGGCCTCGGCTATTTTCTTTGAAATACGCTTTGCTGCAACATGCATTGCACCGATAAAGGCGTTTCTGTCTTCCTTGTGTTCCGAATCCACAACAGGTCTAAAAATTGGACCGGACCCTTTTTTGATAATGTCCGTCAGGCGGCTCCAATTATCCCAGATGGTATTCATATGATTTATCATGGGGAGAACAGATTCCGGATTTTGGGATGAAAGATACGATCCTTTTTCTGTCGTGCGATAACGGTTCTTTTCTTTTTCAAGAAGATCGTAGGTGACCAGACAGTCGAGGAGTCGTGTGGTTGCTTTTTTATCCAGGCCAAGTAGATCCGCCAGGTCTTTGGCGGAGGCAAAATTACCGTCCAGCTTCGAGAAGAAATCCAGTTCTGCGGCGGAAAGGACCACTCTGCTTTTCATAAAACTTCGAACATCACCGATAATATCTGGCTTGGTTTTCATAAGCGCTCCTTTGTAAAGTTATTTCAAAGAAATGGCCTTTTCAGGACACATTTCCTGACAGCAAAAACAGGTAATGCACGTGTCAGCATCCACTGTGGGTATATCCTCAACCATGAAAAGGGCCGACACCGGACACTGATCAATACATGTACCACAGGCCGTGCACAACTCCGGATCAACCCGGGGTCGCAACAGGGTTCGATCAAGGAGCATTCCCTGTACGGTCTCATTGTGCATGATGGCTTCCCCGCCGAGGGGCGGTAATTTGAAATCAGGCAGGGGCTTGAGTTCCCCGAGTATTTCAATATTTTTGAGATCATAGTCCCCTAAGCCCGCTTGCTTTGCCTTCTGAAGGAATCGCAGCAGACCCGGTTCACATCCCATGAGAGTGGCAATAACCGCATCCAGTGCTACGGCATTGTCGGAGGCCAAAATCAGACCGATGTCTCTTAGATCCGGTGACGCCGGGCCGTTGCCTTCCATGCCAACCACGGCATCCACAATAAAAAGGTCGGGCACCCGGAGTTGAAAGACATCCACAAGCATTTCATGGAAACGCCGCGGACTTCCTGCAATTTTGTGCAGCCTGGCCTTCTGTGCACCCGGTAAAAATCCGTAACTGTTTTTGATGGCACCGGTGATCACCGTTAGTCCGTGGGTTTTGAATTTCGGCAGACTAATGATGATATCGGCGTCCACCACAGCCTTAGAGAGACTAAGCGAAGGTAAAAAAGCGGGATTGAAATCCACCTTTACGGAATCATTCCCGATATTCTCGTAATGACCGCCGGCTGCGTCCATCAATCCTGTTTTTTCAAAGCTCTCCTCGTTTGCTCCATAGCTGAACAGTCCGGGATTGTCTCCCACAATGATGGAAGCAGGGCCCATGGTTTCTACTTTTTCCACCACAGCTTTCAGTACAGCAGGGTGTGTAACGATGCCTTCATTCCATTGGGAAGCCCGGAGAACATTCGGTTTTATTAATACCCGTTTATTCCGCAATCTCAATGAAAAGTGTTCAAACGCCCTGTCCACGGCCTGTCGGACATTCTTATAGCTCGCAGGATGAATCATTACTTTGGTCATGATGTTAACTTTCCTTTGGTTTTGTTGCCGCATTTATGCACCTTGCAACCACATCTCTTTCCTATACCTCGTTTAAACGCTCAAGTCCAGGATAGCTGCCAAAAAATACAGGGTAAACGCATTTGCATCCCAATACAGGAAGAACGCTCCACGACGGCGTATATCTCTTTCCAACCGACTGAAACTTGTGCTTAAGTACCCGTAAGCCCGAGCCGCGCCGGAGTTGTTAAGAACAATTCGTCGTAAAATTATCCTATTGATTCTTTTGTCATAATTTCATTCGGCTCGGGCTAACGCGTTCTAAAGCCCTTTAAACAGTCAGTCGGTTTCCAAGAGAAACACACCGTCGCTACGCTACACCGAAATCAAATGCGTTTGCCCTGCCGAAAAATATACGCCACAAGCAAGCACAATTGGATCTTGGAACCGTGTTAAACACTATCGTTGCATAAACAACACATCAGATTATTCGTTAAATGGCTTAGACAAAGGCTTTGCGTTGATTGGAGTAACCATCATAAGATCTAACCGTTGGTGGCATCCAATGAAAACAATTTTTTCTGTGTTGTTTACCTTTCAGGAAAGCCCGCCGGAGGCGGACAAGCCGATGACACCGCATCTCCCCGCTATTCGCGGGATCTTAGACCTGCGTTATCAAGACCTTTCGGTAGACGACTACAGCTGCTGCCTTGATGCCTTGTACCTGCGGTATCCACGCCGGAGACGGGCAAGCCTCGACTCTTGCAACGTTAGGGTTTATTTAAACGACGATGATCGAAATTTGTTTTTAGAAACGATTTCGGAGATGTCGAAACATTTTAAAATATTTAAAGAGAAGATGATAAATGATAAAAAAGTGAAAAGCCAGTTTGATAAAATTAATTCACAATTCAGGCTTTGACACCAAATACGATGACACCAAATACCACAGGCTTTGACACCAAATACCAAATATTTCTCAGCCGCCTGAAGGACTAAGGCGGCAAAGCGGACCGCTACGGGAGGGTGATCTCCATGCAGAGGCCTATTGTAAAAAACCACACTCGTGCAGTCGGGATTCCTATTCCCAACGTCCTCTATTTCCAGCCGATTTGGAGCTAAATGCCGTGTTGACAATACGACTGCTATATGTTACCAAAATTTTAGTAGTCGGTTTCCGCAGGATTATTGCTGTTTGATATTCGGCCTACTGCACACGGGTATTCATCATGGTATGGCACACAACTTTAAATTTTACCTCATTCCGCTCTTGAAAAGGGAATTCTTATCATTTTACCGTTCCTATTTCATCCTTCAGCGGCCCTTAAGAAAGGGGACGGCATGTTGATCATCCGCGAAGAACAGATGGAAGTTTTCAGGAAATATATGTGCAGGCAGTTTGAGAACCGAATGGTGCTTCACCTGAGCAAATACTTTCCAGAGGAATGCAAAGCCTTGGGTGAACAAAGGGTTCGGAACACTATTCGATACGGCATTGAGCGGGCAAAGACATACGGAATAGTCATCCAAAATGATGTGGGAAGATATACTAATCTGATGTTCACCTTTGGCCGGGACTTTGACAAAGATCCAACCCTGCCTTGGGCGGGTGAGGTGCTCAACGACGAGGACCTTGGCTGGCCAACCCGGAGGATGGACGTGCTTTATGAAAAAGCGGCTAAGCACCTTCCAGACGCTGTGGCTATTCATGGACAGAATGCGGAGGCCCAGCCATGAATGGGGGAGGCCAAGGTCATGGTATAGCTCCCCCCCCAGGAGGCGATGCTCCGGTAGATGGCATCTGCCAGGACTGCCCTCGTGAGCTACTCACAGTTACTGTGCGCAGAGATTTTCCTCTCCGTGATGGAGAATTGCTCGGCACTTGGCGATGGAGCAGTTCAAGCGGAACACGGAGTCAAGATCCGATGCGGTGGACAAGATCTTTCGAAGGACCTCTTCAGTCTGGAGAGGAGAGACCACTGGTGCCACGAGAGGAACGGCCGTTTTTCGGATGGGGCATAGGTAGACCGGCTTTGGGGAGCCCCGGTAGTTCGGGGGGGCAGTGCACAACAGATGAAAGAGTCCCGATTGTCGCAGATGTCAAACTGCTCCGTGACAGTACAGAATTAAGGTCAGCAAGAACGAGCGGGCCAGACGGCAGAGCTGAACTGGAGACTACCGGACTAAATGGCGATTTTTTTGTACAGATTTTACCCCGGGATAGGGACGATACGCCAACGGGGCCTGGTTTGCCAGCGAATGCCAACCCGCCGGACCTGCTGTATCGCTCGTGTACAATTCGTATTCGACTTCGGAACGGGCGCTTGGATGATGTACGCGATCCTTATGATCCGCCAACGGGGAAAACTCATTGTAGGGTCGGGAACCGCCAAGTGTGGGAACCCACAGTGACCCACCTGCCTGTTAGTCTGAAGCCTGTTTGGTGGAAACACCCTGGTCCCCTCAATAGATCTTTCAGCCAACCTGATATGATAGTGATTCACTGCACAAGTGGTGCCAGGTTGGGAAACGCACTTAACAGGTGGTTCGGCCAAGGCTCACATACGGGACCTCATTACACTATTGATATCGATGGCCATGTAATCAAGCATGTCCAAGAGTCAAGGAGAATTACCCATGCAGGTGGGCGCTGGGAAGGGAAAGGACGGGTTGATCATCGCTCAGTGGGCATTGAGATTATCAACCCTACTACGGCGGCCATTGATGAGGTGTCTTGCTATTCGGACTATACATCACGGGGTGAGCCTCCTTATACACCGGAGCAATATAGAGCACTCATTATCATGAATCGACGGATCCTACATCATCATCCGCTCATTGGACACCGGATTGTAGGCCACAGTGATGTAGCCACAGGGAATGCGACAGGTCAAACGCGATACGCTGCTGATCAGTACGGCACGAAAAGATGGTGGGATCCCGGTACGCATTTCCAGTGGGAGAGACTGGAAGGGGAAGGCCTAGGCATGGTCTCCCGACGGCATTTCAATGCCGGGACGTCATATGCAGTCAGTGACGGGACGTCATCTACAGGACTCTTCCACAGGTTTCCCGACCTGGAGTTGAGGGAAGGCGACTGCGATCACCAGGGCACTACTACCGCCAGATATGGTGGTGTAGCCAGACCTATCTTTTCCGGAGACGCGCTTGAAGAGTTGCAGCAGGACCTTTGGGAGATCGGCTATTCTTTGCGTGTCAACGGCAGGTTTGATGTGTGGACGGCAGGGGCTGTTGAGAGATTTACGATTCATTTTTTTTCAGGCACCCGCGGTCAGCGAAGAGAGAGAACCGTAAACATAGAGACCGCGCGACGCATAAAAGATGTGGTTGAGGAAGTCCGTTCAGCTGTTGACGGCGTGTCTCCTGTGTGACCTGATAGGATTGTGCTGTCTCGTTGAATGGGGTCAAAGCTTGAATTGTGCTAATGTTTGAAAATTAAGGCGCTATGATTTAGTAATTGACGATGGGGATGCGGAATACAACAGCGACACCAATACGTTTATCCTTCGCTTCACCCGAGTCCGGGGCAATTCATGCCTCGGCTGGACTCAGCAGGCCTTGATCGTCCACGAGGCCACCCATGACTTATGCGATCTGAACAGTTATACCCTAAATGATCGTAAACAAAATGGGAAAAATATTTTATGTGTTTGATTTATTCTGCGTTTTAGTGGGTTCAGATGCATTTTCATAACGCTTCTATAAATGAGATATAAATTTGTTTAAAAATCCCATTTTGTTTACCTTTCAGGAAAGCCGATGACACCCTATCTTCTTCGTTATCAAGGGCTCGCAGTAGACGACTACGGCTTCGCCCTTGATGCCTCGAATATGGGGCATCCACGCCGGAGGCGGGCAAGCCTCGACTTTCGCTCATTTAGGGGTATACCCATATGCATGTTGACACATCCGAAGCCGCCGGTTACATCGTCCAATGCATGTTTTTAAGGGCTCTCGTCAGAGACGGCACCCCTAATGTTCCGGTACATCATCGCGACCCGGGCCATGAACGTGCAAGGTAAACGGCCTGCCAGATTTAT
Source organism: Deltaproteobacteria bacterium (assembly GCA_019310125.1). Taxonomy (GTDB): domain Bacteria; phylum Desulfobacterota; class Desulfobacteria; order Desulfobacterales; family UBA11574; genus S5133MH16. The sequence goes on from JAFDEW010000105.1 coordinate 5,803, forward strand.
GGCATGCTCCCGGAGAGGTTCCCAGACGGCTCGTCGGCTTGGAGTAAGAGGAGGAACATGCTAATTATCCGCGAAGACCAGATGGAAGTATTGGGCAATTACATGCTCAATAAATTCGAGAACGCCCTTGTCACTCATTTAAACCTTTATTTCCCGGAAAAATGCGAAGCCATGGGAGAATCCGGGGTTCGGGAAATGATACGCCACGGGATTGCGCAAGCCAAATCTTACGGCATTGTCATCGAGTATCAGGTCAGTAGATATATCAATCTCATGTTTATGTTGGGCAAGGATTTTGATACCGATTCAGCATTGCCCTGGGCGTCAGAAATTTTATTGAATTCGAGTTTCGAGGGTACATTCGCTAAAATTGAAACTCTATGTCGAGCGGCGGACACCCATTCGAAGTAACGTCGGATAATCCTAATTATTTGACGGAAGTCCATTCACTAAAGGAGAATTGTCCATGGGGGACACTCCCGGTACGCGGAGCTCGCGGGTCAATGTTTTGGATTTTTGCACCCATTGTGCCCAAGCAGTCAACAAGGAGGATATCACCGAGGGATGGGATCTTTTCAGCAGTAGTTAAACTATAACCAATTAAAAGCGAAGGAACATATGGGAGGAACACCCGGAACAGGCAGTCCCACACGAGAAGCTGGCGGCAGAGTACAACCCTGCGCTCATAACTGTATTCTGTCCGTTTGGATCTTAAATCCATACCCTCAACAAGGGGCAGAGGTCCAACAATTTGTGAATCTGCCCCAAGGCGAAGCCTATCAGGGGCATAGTGACGAACACGAAGACCGGCGCGGTCACCGGATACGGGTTCGTATCATTTTACGGCAGACCATTGAAGAGGCGCGGCAAGGGAATTTTCGATTTCAGGTGCGCATGGTTCCTGGCGGTTCTAATGCACTTTATACGGGGCAGGAAAAAAACCGGGCGCACGGCCACTACCTGGCGCAGCCGGATAATGAGGACTGGAGCGACCCTCTCACCATCTCGTCGGGTAACAGCAGGGTGATCGAGGACCATTTTTCCGTGACGGCGGCAGGCGGCGATATGTTTACTATTCAGGCTCGATGCGTTGAGTATCGACATGTCGTTTCCTCAATACCCATCAGGGTATGGCGTCGAATATGGGTTCAGGAAGTAAAAATGACAAATGTGGGTGCCGCCCGAGATATTATCGTGTTTCGGAACAAATTTCAAAACGGGCATCACCTGGCCATCCGACAGGAACGGGCCGTCACCATGACCCGTATGGCCAATATCGGCGACGGACGTCTTGAAAAAGAACAATTTCTTCGTAACACCCGGAGGGCCTACGACGGTGTCAGGTCACGTTTCAGAACCCGCGAGCGGTACGTGGTCGTTATCGCGTATACGGACCAGCTTGCAGTCAAACAGGCCGGTTTTACCGTCATAAAGGATCCTGTAGCGGCGCCGGGGTTTAATACCAGTGAGGCTATGGGGCATTTTATCGATGTGCCCATCACAGACGGCACGGAACGCTATCTCTGGAAAGGCATCGACGACGCTGCAACGGATGAAGAGCGGTTTCAAAGCTGGTTCGTGTCCGCCCACTTCGTAACCGGCTCCCGGCGTATTGCCATTCCAAATTCCCAACAGAACTGCCAACCGGTTCCGGACCCAAGTTTTACACCGGTACGGCCGGATGCGTGCAAAAAGGTGCGAGTAAATGTGGCTCGTCTTGTGCCCCGGGATACCACCGGTCGGATCGAGCTGGTGGTCAACGTGGTGAATCGTTTCAGGGGTGGTATTTCATATGGCGGCGGCAACTTGATCTGTGTGTGTACACGTAGCTGGTGGCGCTCGGAGACTCAACTGGCGCAAAATGCCGTACTCATCCACGAGATGGGGCATAAAATCGGTATGGTGCCGGATGGAAATCCGAGTCGAACTTGCGATCTTGAACACACAAACGCCTTGTTTCCGAATCAGTACAGGCGTCGGGGACACAGGGGAAGCCATTGCTGCGCCGGCGTCGGTCCCCCCGCCGCCGGGGGGGAATATGACGGCAGCGAAGCCCCCGACTGTGTGATGTTTGGCAGCAGCCGGCAGAATGTTCAAGATTTTTGTCCGCATTGTACCCGGGCGGTCAACAAGGTGGATCTGAGTGACGGATGGGGTCTTTTCAGTCCCAGCGGATGGAGCTTGCTGCAATTTTTTTAATTTCATCGTAAGGAGCCATGGCGCGCTATACACAAAACCACACTAACCCCTATCTGAAAGGGACGGTTCGGCTGCTTTTATCCCTGATGTGGCTTATGGGGTCCGTCGGATGTTTATCCCCCAAAACGGAAGTGATCGACATGACTAAAGGAGATGTTATGATCATAGATGATAAGGTGTATGAAGACATTGAAACCGGCATTCTCGGTCCCACGCCTTGCTCTCCCCAAAAACCGGAGGACCCTTCTTTCCGCGGTATTCTCATCAATGCTCCTCAACGGGTCACTTTTATACAAGGCCGTTTGGTGCCTGAAACCAACACCTTCGCCAAAATCC
>JAFDEW010000416.1 GCA_019310125.1 Deltaproteobacteria bacterium
TTTCCCCTTCCAAAATTTCTGTCAAAGAAGCTTACAAGGTTTTTTTTTTTTTTTTTGAAGTCCACGGATATACCACGGTAGAAGCCGGACAAGTGATTAAAATCGTTCCGTCTCCTGATGCACGATCAAAAAATATTGAAACCCGTCTAAAAGAAGAGGCTGCTTCACCGGCGGACAGGGTTGTCACTCAACTCATATCCTTGAAATTCGCAAATCCCACTGAAATAAAAAAACTTTTCGCTCCCTTGATTTCCAAAAGCAGCGTGATCCTCGCATATCCACCCACGAACATGCTGATTGTAACGGACGTATATTCAAACATAAAACGGTTGCTTCGAATTTTGAAAGCAATTGATATAACCGGTATGGGAGAGGAACTCTCTGTGATTCCGCTGGAATATGCTGATTGCACAAAATTTGTAAAAATTTTGGATTCTGTTTTCATAACAAAAACAAGGCGTAAAGCACAAACTTCAGCCTCGGCAATCAAATTCGTGGCCGATGAACGGACCAATACGATTATTGTCCTTGCCAGCGAGGTTGAAACCACAAGGATAAAAAGACTGATACAGATGTTGGACAGGAAAACTCCTCGGGGAAAAGAGAAGATCCGCGTCTATTATCTTGAAAATGCCAATGCTGAGGAGCTGGCCAAGGTTCTCCAGGAACTGCCGACAAAAAAGGGAGGAACACCTGAAGGGAGAATAACCCCGTTTGTTTCGGACACAGCCAAAATAACCGCAGATAAAGCAACAAACAGTCTGATTATCATGGCGGGCAAAGAGGATTACCTGGTTCTTGAAGAGATCATTCAGAAACTGGATGTACCCAGAGCAATGGTCTATATTGAGAGTCTTATCATGGAAGTTAATGTGGAAAAGGACTTTAATCTCGGCGTTGAATGGATAGCGGGAGGTAAAACAACAATAGACGACAAAGAAACGGCCATTGGCGGTGCATTTAGGTCAACAGGCGGTGTTTTGCCATCTCCTCTAACAGCGCCTCAGCAAGGTTTTTCCCTGGGCATATTCAGCGAAGCGGTTACCGTTGCCGGTATTACCTTTCCCAACCTTGGCGCAGTTGTGAGGGCTTTTAAAAAGGACAAAGACGTTCATATTCTTTCGACCCCTCAGATCCTGACCACAGACAATGAAGAGGCCACCATCACGGTTGGGAAAAATGTCCCTTATCAAACCAGAGCAGGCTCTTCGGATGCGGATGTGGATTACAGTTATTATGAATATAAAGACGTCGGCATAACGCTAAAGATTACCCCTCAAATCAGCAAGGATCGACTGGTGCGACTCAATATCTCTCTGGAATCAACTAAACTGGACGAACTGGCAAGCACTGTGGATGACCGTCCGACAACCTTAAAGCGCACCATCGAAAACACCGTGATTGTAAAAGATAAAAGTACGGTGGTCATCGGCGGATTAATCGATGACAGCTTTAGTAAAACAGAGTACAAGGTTCCTTGTCTGGGAGATATCCCCTTAGTCAGTTTCCTGTTTAAGTCAACATCAAGAGCAGGTGATAAGACCAACCTTTTTGTGTTTATTGCACCTCACGTAATAGAAAATCCTGCTGAAGCAGAAGAAATTTATCAAAAAAAGAAAGATCAAATAGACCAGATTCAAGAAGGCAATATTAAAATGTATGAGAAAAATTTGCCTTAAAGAGACCTTTGAAATCAAACAGACCGTCAAACAGCATGCAAAAACCTCTTACACAGATACTCAGAGAAACCTTTGGCGTTTCCCAAGAAGATTTAAACGAAGCCCAAAAGATAAAATCTGAAAAAGGAGGCCGTTTCGGGGAAATACTGGTCGCAAAAAAAAACATTACCGAAACACAATTCCTGGAAGCCTTAAGCATCCAATACGGCATCCCTTTTTGGCCCGATCTTCCCCTTGAAAGTTTCAAAACAGATTTTATTAGCCAGGTTCCGATTCAATTTCTGAAAAAATACGTCATGGTTCCTTTGATCAGCGACACCAAGGAATCGGGTGTTGACAACAGCCTTCCTCAACTCGAACCGGAGAATGCAACAGAAACTCTTTCCCATTCAGCTGCGGTCATCGCCATAAATGACCCTGCCGATATCCAGGCCCTTGATGACTTGATCAGAATTCTCGAACCGCATGATTTTAAACTGGTCCTTTCAACAAAGGATGCCATTCTTTTTGCTATTAATATCTCTTATGACCTCAACAGAGATTCCGCTGAACAGCTTGTCCAGGATATGGAAGAAGACAGCAGTGCCATTATCAGTGAAATTGAGGAAAAAGCGGATCTTCTGGATGACATCAGTGACGCACCGATCATAAAACTGGTGAACCATATTATTTCCCAATCCGTGAAAGCACGCGCAAGCGATATCCATATGGAACCCTACCAGGACAGTTTCAAAGTGCGCTATCGGGTTGACGGTATTCTTTATGACCTGCTATCCCCTCCCAAATGGGTCCAGCCCGCTTTGATCTCCAGAATCAAGGTCATGGCAAAGATGAACATCGCGGAAAAACGGCTTCCTCA
>JAFDEW010000106.1 GCA_019310125.1 Deltaproteobacteria bacterium
AAATTAATAAACAGATAAGAAAAATACAAGACAGTATTAATAAGGGTCAAAAGTAGACTTGACCCCATTCTTCAAAGACCAAAGGAGGTGTGTCACATGAAAGAATGCGGATTCAGGATTCTGACAGTTTTGATTTTCTTGTTATTTGTTGCGCTGCTCAATGGATGTGCCACGATGAACGATGTTGTGCGGGTTAAGGAAGCAGGGACGGAAGGCACAACAAAAGTTTATCCTGTCACTGTAGATCAAGCATGGGAGATTTCTAAAACAGTTTTCCGCTGGGAAGGTTCCGATGCAATTGAAGAGCACCGAGATCAAGGCTACATGCTAACCAGCAGTGGAATGAATTTGGTTTCGTGGGGTGCCGTTATGGGAGCCTGGATTAAGCCGGTTGATAAAGACAATACAAAAGTCACCGTTGTGACAAAACGAAGAATAACCATAAACATTGCTACAACTTTAACAGAAGGCACTTATCATAGAAGATTTGCGCAAGCCGTAGAAATTATTAAGAAAGGACAGCCTCTTCCACGTAAAAGGCCAGATTAAGAAATAGGGGACATAAGAATATAAGTTGAAAATATTTCCACATTGTTTGATGTTCGTTTTTCAAATATAAATGATAGAGTAACAGTATAAAAACACAGCACTTATTCACCATCAGACTGAGAAGAACTTATAAATTAATGTACGTGCCCGAAAACGCGCCATTTTTTTCCATCCCCAGCCCATTTTAGGTCAAATCATGATGGATGTGGGGAATGCCAGTTTCATCGAGGTGTTCGGCAAACGACACTTTAAAGCTGAGAAAAAGGAAACCCTGCTGTGCCCCGCATTATTCCAAACAATCATATTACCCTGTTGCAAAACGGCGAAGCTTATTTTCCGGCGATCGAAGCGGCGCTGGACCGGGCAGCGCATGAAATTTATCTGGAAAGCTATATTTTCAAGAATGACAATACCGGACGACGCATTGCGGAAGCGCTCAGGCGGGCGGCCTTGCGCGGCGTAAAAACCCACATGCTGATCGATGGATTCGGTTCGAATAGTTTGCCGAAAACCATGGTCGATTACCTTAAAGCGTCTGGCGTAAGGGTAGTAAAGTTCCGGCCCAAGATATCGCCCTGGTCGCTGCGGCGCCGAAGGTTGCGTCGCTTGCACCGGAAAATTGTAGTTGTGGACCAGAAGATTGCATTTGTCGGAGGCATTAATATTATCGATGATATGGATATGTCTGGTCAAACATCGCCTCGTTATGACTACGCTGTAAGTGTGGAAGGGCCGCTGGTGGGAGAAATTCATGCTTCTACCCGCCGGGTGTGGTCGCGAGTGGCCTGGTTCCGCTTTCGTCCTGGCTGGGGCCGGGACAACCACAGACAAGCTCGTTCAACCGAATCCAGGGGCCGTATGCGCTCAGCTTTTGTGGTACGGAATAACATCCGCCATCGCCGCGATATTGAAGATGCCTATCTGCAGGCGATTGAACAGGCACAATTCGAAATCATTCTTGCAAATGCTTACTTTCTGCCCGGATTGAAGTTTCGTCATGCGCTTTTGGATGCAGTCGGGCGCGGTGTCCGGGTGATTTTGCTGTTGCAAGGAAGGGTGGAATATCGATTGCTGCATTATGCCTCGAATGCCCTATATGGCAGTTTCCTCGATGCAGGGATAGAGATCTATGAATACCACAAGAGCTTTATGCACGCCAAAGTTGCTGTGATTGATGAACATTGGGCTACGGTGGGTTCCTCAAATCTTGACCCTTTCAGTCTGCTGCTTGCTCTCGAGGCAAATGTCGTTGTTGATGATGAGAACTTTGCCAAAAAATTAAAGCATAGCCTGGAGCAGGCTATGAAAATGGGGGCGCGGCGGATACTCCAGAATCATTGGAGAACCCAGCCCATCTGGCTGCGTCTGGCGAGTTGGCTAAGTTACGGCTTGGTGCGATTCATGGTAGGAATGGCGGGCTCTGTCCTGGGGAAAGAGTCTGGCCAGATATAATTGATCGATAACGCAGCTGGAAGAGTGAATGGGGTCAATATCATTAATATTGTTATTATTTCGGAAGGGGAGTCTTGAATAACACATCCTGAACGTTACTTGATCAGACAATGACCAGATAAGGAAACCATCTTCATGAAAAATCTTCTAATCAAAATTGCACAATCACTGGTAGACGACCCGGAACAGGTACAGGTAGATGAAGTTGTAAGTTCCCAAATCATTATATTAGAACTAAGGGTAGCTAAGGCTGATATGGGAAAGGTCATTGGTAAACAGGGTAAAACAGCAAATGCCATCAGGACTTTATTGAATGCAGTTGCTGGAAAGGCTAGGAAAAGATACATGCTTGAGATTGTTGATTGAAAACATCGGGTTCACCTTGCCTTTCATCCCTGCAGCCCCGCCGGGCGGGATCTCCGCTCCGCTACGACAAGCTGCAGGGTATTACGGCGAAGGCGAATAAACTGATCAAATCTTAGGGGAGGAGAGTCGCCATGAAAATCGATGCTCATTATTATGCCGTATTGTCTTTTTGTCGGGCCTGTGGATTCAAAAAAGAAAGTGCCGGCGTGGTCGCGTATGCTTCTCAGTTTGTCGATGATGCAAAAATTAACCACATAGTGCTTGAAGAACGCCCTAAAAATAAAGATATCAAGGTTGAGGAAATTCAAGGGCAATTTTCTTTTTTAAACATGGCAACATGCCATACCTACACCCGCGTAAAGACTTTCAACTATAGTGCCATGACGCATAACACGTGTGCCTTCCACTTTGTCCCCCGCTGCGATGGCCCAAACTTTCCCAGAAAACTGAAGTGCAAACAAGAGTCTCCTGTGATTTTGGATATTTTGAAAGACGCCAAGAAAGAAGACGATCTTATAAAATTGGGGATCGTGCTTCATGCCTATGCCGACACTTTTTCCCATCAAGGATTTTCCGGCCTTATCAGCAAGGTGAACGACATTAAAAAATGCAAAACCATAGGCTCCACACCCTGGATCTGGGCAGACAAGTTGCCGAGGCTTGTCACTTGGCTCCGCGAGGGCAGGGATCACGACTTTATTGACAAGTTAACCGACACCATTATTCCCGGATACGGCCATGGTCAAGCCATGGTCTATCCCGACCTGCCCTATCTGCGGTGGTCCTACGAATATGACTTTACGGACGAGTTTTCGACACAGTACACATCCACCGGGGAAATCGATAATAGACTAAGGTTCAAGAAGGCCTTTGAGCGTATCAAAGGACACCTCCAGGAATACCTCAAAAACCATCCGAAACACGTGGATGACCAATTGCGGTTCGACGCATTTTCAGCCCTTTTTGATACCCTCGTGGCTAAAAAGAACGACAATCAACGGATAGAAAACTGGCAAAAGGTCATGGTCGATCACGGACTTTTCTTACCGAGCGATACGGAATATAAATATCATGAAGACCGCTGGCTGAAAGCGGCCTTTAAAAACTTCGAAAGAAAGAAATTCCACCGAAGGAAAGTGACGGGCGTTGAGTTGTCGGAGAAGTTTGAGAACTCTCACTGGTACCAGTACTACAGAGCTGTCAAATGGTATAAGGAAAAATTCTTTGGGTATTGCAAAGATCACGGCCTCGAGATCCCCAGATAGGTGCCGTCAATCCTTTCTTCAGGACCAAACCGCAGTGAATGGGGTCAAATCTATATTTGACCCTTGGGGATAAACGATAAGAGTAGAATGTCGAAATGATCTTATTATCAAGGAGTTTCGAGGCTTAAAAAATGTGACAAAAAAATAATAAACGGATAAGAAAAATACAAGACAGTATTAATAAGGGTCAAAGGCAGACTTGACCGGGAGCATTACCGATTTGTTAAAATGGTTCTCACGCATTAACTTATTTATTTTTGAGCGAAAACCTCGCCATCGGATCTCGGGTGTCAGGTTTCAGGTGTCAGGAATAGCCAGACCTGAAACCTGAACACTGACACCTGAAACCTATATGTCCCCTGAAACCTGAAACCAAAAAGTTTTGGAAAGCTATTAACAAACTGGTAATGCACCCACTTGACCCCATTTCTTACATGAGAGAAAATAGTTTTAAGATAGATGTTTTAGTTCCAAATAATCATACTTTTTTCCAATTTCTTTTATTAAAAGCCAATGAGATAAATATTTAGCTTGCTATTGCATATAAGGTGCTTATTGTAGGGAATCAATTAAATCCCGCCGGTAATTTGCGGGAGGGTTTATTTCTGTGGGAATTATCCGTTTATTAAACGCTATCATCCTTCAGTTTGTAACGTTGAAATTATTTGAAAGGAGGATGATATTATGACGAATGGAACAGTTAAGTGGTTCAATGACAGCAAAGGTTATGGATTTATCGAGCAGGAAAACGGACCGGATGTGTTTGTGCATCACAACGCAATCAATGCGGACGGCTTCAAGTCTCTCAATGAAGGTGACAGAGTCACGTTTGAGATTGAGCAAGGGGCAAAAGGCCCGTCTGCTGCCAATGTGACCGTAGCCTAACCTGCTTTTTTATGGCAACTGAAGGCATCTCCTGTGAAACGGGGGATGCCTTTTTTAATGATCGCTTGCACGGAACCACCAAAGTTGGTTGAGATCCTTTTTCCCGTTGTCGGTCATCTTATTGATCCGGCAACCCACCCGAAAGGAAACATAATGGCAATAATTGAACATAAAAAAACCCGGGCGGAAAAAAACAAGGTGGGTTTGCATGAGGGTCAGAAAGTGACGTTGCTCATCTCCCATCGAACGGAGATGGGATTCGTCGCCGTCATCAACGGCAGCCACAAGGGCATCCTGTATGAAAACGAAGTATTTCAGCCGCTGAAAACCGGCCAGGAAATTGACGGCTATATCAAGAAAGTGCGTGACGATGAAAAAATAGACCTTTGTCTGCAAAAGCCCGGCTACAAAGCCATTGATGCCCTATGCCGAAAAATTATGGACAAATTACTGCAACAGGGCGGGTTTATGGCCATCACCGATAAAAGTCGGCCCGGTGCAATCGCCGACATTTTTGGCGTCAGCAAAAAAGCATTCAAGAAGGCCATCGGCAACCTGTACAAAAAAAGGCTGATTACCCTTGAAAAAAACGGCATCCGGCTGCGGGAAAAAAAATAAAAAATCAATGTTTGGAGCGCGTGCGTGAGCACCTGTTTTCCCGAGGAATTACCTATATTATTTCTCACCGGATCGGTAGAACCTATCCGGGTCCTCCAACCAGATGTGGAGGGCTTAGATCAAAACTAAAGCCGCAACCCTGAACTTTTAACCCGGAACCTTATTAACGATGCGCAAATTGGCTTTTGGATACTCAACGAAATGCAATATCCGCTGTGAGCACTGCGTGGCCACGGAAGATCTGTCGGCCGATAAAAAGATGGATTCTGATCGGGCCAGAGAAATCATTGTCGAAATGGCTCAGGCGGGTGTTGGCGGCATCAGTTTTTCCGCAGGGGAACCGTTTTTATATTTCAACGAAATTGTAGCGCTTGTGAAACTGTGCCAACGCATCGGAATATATACGCGAATGGTCACCAACAGTTTTTGGGCAAAAACCGCAGCGTCTTCCGACCGCCGGGTTTCAGAGCTGAAAAAAAATGGGCTTTGCCAATTGAGATTAAGCTTTTCAAGGTGGCACCAGAAGCATGTAAACAAAGACAATGTGTTGAATGCCGCCCGCAGTTGTCAGAAAATCGGCTTAACGTATTTTATCTCATTTGTTACCGACTTTTCCAAAGCGGATGATCCTTATGAGCAGTTTCTGCGAAAGCACGGCCTCACGTTTTTCCCCGAACCGGTCATCTATGCCGGCCGTGCGGCGTCTTTCAAACGCAGGCAGATTTTGACCGATTACCAAGCCAACTGCTGCGACATGAACCCTTATCTGACGCCGGATCTTGATATGTACGCCTGTTGCGATGCGGGCACCCATTTTCCGGAAACAAACTTTTTTTACCTGGGGAACCTGAAAGACAATACGATAAAACAACTTTTCGCTAAAACCGAAACAGACCGCTTGCACAAGCTCATTCGAACCATGGGGATAACCCACATCGCATCCTATACCGGTATGCGGGCCCGCGAGATCATCACCTATAGTAAATGCGAACTGTGTCGCAAGCTGTTCAACTCCCCTGAAACCGTAACCCGGCTGAAAGCTGAAATCCCGCAACTGAAGGCCTGGTGCCGATAATGATCCAAGTTGCCAGGATATACGGAAGGTGTTGAAATGACCTCAAAGAAATATTATGCCGTCGCATCCGGCCGCAAGCCCGGAATTTATGATAACTGGCCGGCCGCACAGGCCCAGGTGACAGGCTACCCGGGCGCGAAATTCAAAGGGTTCCCAACCCGAAAAGCGGCCGACGCGTGGCTAAAAAAGCCCACAACCCGTCAACCCAGCGTCAACCCCCCGCGCAAGACCGGGCCGTCAAATTCAGACACCACCCCCAAAGCCGGCGAGGTAACGATATACACCGATGGCAGCGCCCGCTATAACCCGGGCCCCGTTTTTCTCGATCCGCCGGCTTTCGGGCCGGATGGTTTTTGAGCGATATAAACCGCATGGCTGCGCCCGCCCCGACCGGCGCGTTGCAGGCTTACAGAGAATCGGGCCGCTTTCAACCGTTTTTCAAAGGTCTTGTCCGGATCTTCGGACCAAACCGCAAACACCCCGCCCGCCTTCAAGGCCAAATGGCTTAACGCCAATGCCCTATCGCCGTACAAATACGATCTTCTGCCCGCCCCCCCCCTAGGCGGACCTTCGTAAAGGTCCAGAATGATGGCATCAAAACGATTTTCCATATCCTTTTTTGCCACACAGCGGATGCGCGCGGCCACGTCATCAATCACCACCGTAACCCGCGGGTCGTCAACGGCCCCCCCGGTTAAATGGGCCAACGGTCCCCGACACCATTTGACGATGACCGGATTCAACTCAGCCACCTCGACCTGAGCGTCAACGGAAAGCGTATCAAGCGCCGCTTTCAGGGTAAACCCCATGCCCAGACCACCGATCAACACCCGGGGTTTCTTTTTAGTCTTTAAAGACACACAGGCCAGCTGGGCCAAAGCAATCTCGGACATGTTGGCCGAAGCGTTCATCAGCACACGACCGTGAATGGTTATCAGAAAATCCGTCTCGCCCCGCTGGCGAAGATCGAGAAGCCCCTCGTCGGTATCAATGCTGTCGAGTGTCCGCCATGGCGTTGCCATTTAAACTCCTTTGCTTAATTGTTCGACCATTTCAGGCCTGTTATGGACGGTCTTCCCGTGGCAGCGGTTTTTTGCTGACCGTCATAACGATTCCGCCGGCTTCCTGGCGCCGTTCATCGATTTGACCGTTTCGGTGGTCAATGACCTTGGTTATCCCGGCGACTTGTCCGTATGAGCAGATAAAGGAAAAGCGCTCACCTGCCTCGAGCTTCGAAAGACGTAAACTTACGTCCTTAAAACCGGTTCAGCAATCGAAACGATAGTCGCTTAATATGGGATTGTGAAGTGTCTCGGCTGTCTTTTTCATGTTGGATAGATTATGTTGTCCCGGTGATCGTTGTAACGGAACCAAACGTTATTTACAAACACCCCCTGTCCACAACGTCATCAATATTTTTAGGAAAAATCTTTTTATTGTATTCATTGTTTATCACGGAGTTATTTTTGATTCGGTTTTGTTGCTTCCACAAGACAATCCATCTCTTTACCCGAAAGAACGAGTTTTATTTCCATGAAACCGGCTGTTTCCAGAGTGTCTTTGACTTCCTCAAAGGTGTAAGTGTCCCCGGCCGGGGTGTTTACAAGCATGTTCAGCGCAAACAGAGCACCGGCGGGCGGATTTGTGCGAGATTCATCCATGATATGATCCCGAATGATCAGTGTACCGCCGGGATCGAGGACATGGTAAATCTTTCTGTAGAGCTCCAAATTCTGCTGAGGGCTATTCTGGTGGATAATGGCTGACAGCAGCGCAAGATCGCATCCAACGGGAAGGTCATCCTTGTAAAAATCCCCTGTCACAAAATGGACTCTGTGATGTAAATCGTTCTCGACGATTTTTTCTTTTGTTATGGGTATAACGCTTTCAAGATCAAAAATAACGGCATTGAGTCGCGGATTTTTTTTCAAAAAAGCCATGGTGTAAGCGCCGGATCCACCTCCGATATCAAGAAGTTTTTTAAAGGGGCTTAAATCGTAGGCATCAGCTATTTTTTTTGAAATACGCTTTGCTGCAACATGCATTGCACCGATAAAGGCGTTTCTGTCTTCCTTGTGTTCCGAATCCACAACAGGTCTAA
>JAFDEW010000107.1 GCA_019310125.1 Deltaproteobacteria bacterium
CATCTACGAGAAGTGTATCAACCAGCAAACAGATCCCGCTCCCTGGTGTTATCAGATGGAGGTAGAGCGGATCGGCGACGCGGACCTTTGTGAAAATATTTTCAAATACTGGCCTGGGGCCGGCGGCGTGCACGGCGTGTGTTACTACAATTTGGCCAGGAAACAAAAAGATTGCGCCCTGTGCAATTTCATCAAAAATGCTGATATCAAAAAAATGTGCAAACTGGATGTATGTAAATAAAATGGCCAATTGCAATGCATTGGCCTCATTCCATATTACCTGATATATAAAGGAGATTGAGATGAACACACCTGCACTTTTATTTGGTCTGGGCAGCATTGGAGCGACCGCTCTCCTGTTTCGCATGGCCAAACAGGAGATGGCCAACAAAAAACTGGCCGCCACATTGAAAATGACCCGCGTCAGGGACATCAAAAACGGCCTGTGCCTCACCGCAGGTGAAGTCGAGGCCGACGCAACAGTGGAAACACCTTACACCAGTACCCCTTCGGTATGGTACGGCTACTGGGCCACCCGGAAGCGAAGCCGGCAGGGGCATGCGGGACTGGTTGATGTTCAAGTGGCATCGGGGAGCCGGAGTTGCCCATTTTATCTCAAAGACGGCACCGGACGGATCGAAATTATACCGGATGGCGGTAGGGTAACGGCTTATCCACATGGACGAACATTAAAATCTCAGAGTGGTTCGAGTACCTCTTTGGGGGACCGAGTCAAAAAACTCAAAAAAATAGATAGCAAAAATTACCCTGAAGGTAAGAAAAAGTCGTTTTTTCGCAAAATAGAAATGGAGGACGAACCCCTGGACATCCCCGACGACCTGGTGGAATTGACGCCGGGCTCGCCGGAGGTCAAAAATGCCCATCAAAAATATAGCGAAAACTGGGTCCAGCCGGGCGATCACGTTTATGTGCTGGGTACCGCCTCAACTGGCGGCAGCAGCTCATCCATGAAGATCACCAAAGCCGGAAAAGCCGGCCCCCTGTTTCTATCCATGCACGCCCAGGACCTAACGGACAAGGCTTTTCAAACCAACTTTATGGTCATATCTCTCGTGGGACTGGGGTTGGGATTGCTGGGCATTGTCCTTGTTCTCATCGGCCTGGGTGTGGTTGATGTATAGGCTGAAGGTAAAATGCCTTTAACTAACCCGGACAAGTCGGAACCAAATTGAATATTTGTGGTATCGCTCCGCTCTGTCTTTTTATAAATCACCCATACACTGGCGGGCACAGCAAAGAATGAAAGTAATGAGTGTTGAGGGAAGCGAAGTTGGTATTTTATTTCGAACTACTCAAAACTCATACACCACTACTTTTATAAAATAAAATCGATAGCGTACCTTCATTATTCACTATTCAATTATACAAGTCACCGCACTCTTTTTTTGACACAAAAAAAACAAAAGTAAGAATTAAGTGACTAAATAGTAAAAAAAGGGAGTGGCTATGGACAACACGCCGACAAAAAAATCTGTTGCTAAAAAGGCTGGTATCGGGTGCCTGGGGATTATTGCTCTTTTTTTTGCGCTTCTTCCCGTCATTGCTGCTATTGATGGGTGGAATCGATACAAGAGCGGCAAGGAGAGCCTGAAATGGCCGGCCACACAAGGAGTGATTCTTTCTTCCACGGTAAAAACGGATCTCGGCAAATCCGATGATGTGGACCCCAAGTACACGGCAGCCATTACCTACCGGTATGCGGTGGAAGGCTACGAGTACACCGGAAACCGGGTCTCCTTTGGGGGGCAGACCTTTCTCAAGAAAGGCAGGGCGGACAGCCTGGTCATGCGTTACAACAAGGGCAAGCGGGTCAAGGTCTACTATGAT
Source organism: Deltaproteobacteria bacterium (assembly GCA_019310125.1). GTDB lineage: Bacteria > Desulfobacterota > Desulfobacteria > Desulfobacterales > UBA11574 > S5133MH16. The sequence continues at coordinate 1,849 of JAFDEW010000107.1, forward strand.
CCCAAAACGCCCCATGTATCCGTCCTTGAGCCGGGCACCGCTTCTTCGGGCCCACCCTTTATCTCGATCATGCTTGTGCTCATCATCCTCTTTTTCCTGTTTAAGGTATTCCGCGGTTACTTAAAGAAAAAGAAGGTGGGCAGACCAAATGTCCCACCTTTATTTACGCCCCAGAAACCTCCACCAGCACCGGCATCCAAGTCCGCAATCGGTTCAGCGGAAAGTTCCTCGGGATTGCCTCGGGCCAAGCCAAAGTCCGACAAGAGTCTGGGTATCCTTACCCTGGCCATGCTTGCAGCGGGCGCTGGTCTTTTGCTATGGGGGGGATATGAGATAAACCGGGCTTATGAGAGTCGGGGTTGGCCCAACACGCAAGGTACCATAACGTCTTCCTATATTAAAAAGGAGAATAGAAAAGACTCGAATAATCGTTACAAAACCACCTATTACCCCAAAGTCAACTATCAGTATCAGGTCGAGGGGAAATACTACTCGTGCAATCGGATCGCATTCGGAGGTGTATCCGGCGGGAAAAGGAGCAAAGCCAAAAAGGTTGTGGACCGCTATCCTTCGGGTAAAAAGGTCACGGTGTATTACAATCCACAGGACCCCGGGGTCGCGGTCCTCAAGGCCGGTTTCAGTTGGGGGGCGCTTTTCGCTTTTTTGACCGGCCTTATTTTTTTCGGAGTGGGGATTATGTTCTACAGGATCTCCCGGAGGAATAAGGAGGAACCGTATACGCGCGGCCGACCGCCCTATGATACTCGGGGTCCGGGCGGTTAGAAGGCAAATCAAGTAAAATTGAGCGATTTTTTACTCAATCTGCATCGATCTCTTGCGAATCAAGGATCCGCGAAAATCATAGACATATCCACGGGTATGCCTGCGGTTTTCCCGAACCCTTATGCATCAAGATCTCAGCACATCTCTTGGCAAAAAATCGCTCAACTCAGGTAAAAACATAACGATATGAATATATTAAAATTATTTTAAGTAACTTCTCAATAAGTTCCGGTGTATTAAACAATCATATTGACCCGAATCCATAATTTATTGAGATGTTGCTATTTTAAAGGGTATCCGGTAATTAGTAACAAGCTTCATGATGTTTTATTTGCACAATGTTTTTGTCCAAAAAAATGGCGCAATTTTTAACGAAATATCGCGGTCTGTAATTCAAATTAATGAGAACAATTATGCAAGCATTTGAAAGCCGACTCCAAAAACTTCATGCGTTGATAACTGCCATACGGGCAAATCGTGATCATCTGGTAAACGTTGCGGTAAAAGACACGGGTTTTACATTTCGCGAATGCAATGTGGAAGTGGATGGAATTCTTAGCGATCTGGAGGGGTTCAAAGCCATGGCCCGGACTTTTGCTCTGCGGCTGCCGGTTTGTGAGTCCGGCCAGGCGGTTGCTCTGGTACTTCCCTACAACGGCAGTGCCTGGTTGAATACGGCCATTGTATCCATATACATGGTGGGAAATCCGGTACGGGTAAAATTCGCTTCACGGGATTCCGGTATCGCCCGTCTCTTGGAATCTCTTTACCGACCCATTTTCGGCAATACCATCCAATTCGATTATTCCGACGGCAGAACATTCCTTAAGAAAGCTGTGACCGACCCGGCGACGCCGGCCATCTGTTTGTTTGGTTCCGACGATTATGCCGGTCAGTACCTGGACGCAATAAAAGCACAGGGAAAGAAATTTGTTTTTGAAGGGCCGGGAAAAGACCCGTTCATTGTTCTGCCCGGCGCTGATCTGGAAACTGCGGCCCGAGAGCTTGCCTACTGCAAATACATTTATGCCGGACAGACCTGCACGGCCCCGGAACGTGTGTATGTGCACCAGTCCATTCATGATGATTTTTTAGACCTGTTTCTCGATTTCAGCCGGGCCGTGAAGGTCGGCGATCCTTCAAATCCCGCTACCGACATGGGGCCCATCGCCAGTACCAAAGTCGTGGAAGCCATCAAGGCTCAATTAAATGATGCTGTCCAACGGGGCGCACACATAGCCCTTGGCGGGAAGATTCAAGGAAACTGGGTTTATCCTACAGTGGTCATCAACGCCCGTCATGATATGCTGGGGATGCAGGAAGAGACCTTCGGTCCTGTGTCGTTTATCCGTGCTTTCCAAGATACTGAAGAAGTCCTTGAACTGGCCCGGGACAGCCGTTACGGTCTGAGAGTTTCCGTTTACGGAGATAAAACCGCCGCAAACTTCGCCAAGAAACTGACCGGTGAACCCTATTGCCACCGGGTCTCTGAAATAACTTACGGGCGTTTCGGCACCGCGGGGGTAAATCAACCCCAGTCAGAAATCTGGGTAGACGCTTTTGTGTCCAAACCTGTGGGAGGTTATGGTTATTCAGGCTGGATCTGGGAAACGGTTGAGAATAAATTCATCATCAAACAGGGACCCAAACTGTTAAGCCTGGAAACATCTTACCCCAAAGAATAAAGAAGTTTCACACAGTGGAATATTATGTGACATGCACAAACCTAATTTTCTATTCATCGGTGCACAAAAGTCGGCCACTACCAGCATTAGCGTGATGCTTTCGAATCATCCCGACATTATGGTTGTCAAAGGCAAGGAGCCGCATTTTTTTTCCGAAAACCGTCAATACGCCCGCGGTTGGGAGTGGTATATGTCCCTTTTCCCAAACTATAACGGGGAAAGGGCTATCGTGGATGCGTCCACGTCATACTCACGCGCAAGAGCCTTTCCCAACACAATATCGCGTATTATTAAGCATGTTCCGGACGCAAAAATCCTTTACTCGGTCCGTCATCCCCTTGACCGAATGGAATCGGCTTACATTGAGTGGATGACCACGCCGGGTTTTCAGTCCATTGAAAACTCCATAAATGAGATGGTTCGCAAAGAGCCAAACATTATCGAGTCAAGCCGGTACTGGAAAAATATCAGTATTTACAGAAAGTACTTTTCGGACCGTGACATCAAGATCATATGGTTCGATGAGTATGTTGCCGATCCGGATGCGGTGCTGGCAGATGTTTTCAGGTTTATGGGTGTAGATCCTTCCATTAAGATCCGGTATTCCCATTTGGCCATCGCTTCAAGCGAAAGTAGAATCAAAAAGATGCAACTGTCCGGCCGATCTTTGCATATTGATACAACCTGGAACCCAACGGATCGACAATGGGCCATAGAGCAACTTGGCAATGACACAAGACAATTCCTTGAATGGTGCCAAAGGCCTGCGGACTACTGGCGACTCGACGCCGATGACAAGACTTGTTCTTAGAAAATATAAGTTTAGGTGACAACTTCATTTCATGACATCAAAACCCATTGAAATTGTGATAAGTTTTATAAATTATGATCATTGACAATGCGCCTGACTTTCGATATTTGATTTTTTAATTGCCCGTTTGTCGGGTATCATCGTTACTATATACCGGATGATTCCATACAATGAATCGCTCTACCATCTTTGCAGACCTGCTGATCGTTATTACCTTTGCGGTGGTGACGTTTAGTTTATGGGCCTATTTCAACCGCCCTGTGCCTGAGCCGCCCTGGCCGAATAACATCCAGGGCTTTTCTTTTTCCCCATTCCGTGCCGATCAGGACGGCATTGCCCGCAACTACCCATCGGAGCAGGAGATCGATCAGGATCTTGAACAGTTGTCCGGCAAAACCTATGCCGTTCGAACTTACAGTGTTGACGGCCCTCTGAGCCAGGTTCCTGTTCTGGCGGACAAGCACAATATTAACGTGGCACTTGGGGTCTGGATCGGCGACGACGAGGCGCGCAACCACCAGGAGGTTGAAACCGCCAAGCATCTGGCCTGGACCCACCGCAACGTTGTGCGTCTGATTGTCGGCAACGAAGTGGTGCTCCGGGGTAATATGCCCAAAGAGGAACTCTTCGGGTACCTTGACTATTTGCGCGAGGCGGTTTGGCAGCCGGTGAGCACCGCCGAACCGTGGCATGTATGGATCAAGCATCCGGATTTGGCCCGTCACGTGGACTATATCGCCGTTCACATGCTTCCTTACTGGGAAGGGGTGCATGTTGATCGGGCGGTGGATTACATTTTCGATAAGATAGATCTGCTGCAGAACACCTTTCCCGGTATGCCCATCGTGATTGGCGAAGTGGGCTGGCCCAGCAACGGCAGGACCCGCCAGTCCGCCGTGGCCTCCGACGCCAACGAGGCCCTGTTCCTGAGGCGTTTTTTGAACCAGGCCGATCAGCGGCGCTACATCTATTACGTGATGGAGGCCTTCGACCAGCCCTGGAAGGCAGCGGCCGAAGGCTCGGTGGGCGCCTACTGGGGCGTATATGACGTGAACCGTCAGCCCAAATTTCCCTTCACCGCACCGGTGGTCCGCATTCCCCACTGGAAAGTGCTGGCCTTTTTGTCCGTAGTGGTGGCCTTGATTATTTTCAGCTTTCTGTTGTTCGACAGACGCGCGTTGCGTCGGGGCGGGCGAAGTTTTTTGGCCATCGTCGCCTTTGCCGCGGCCACGGCCGCCGTATGGGTAGTCAACGACTACAGTCGCCAGTACATGTCCCCTTACATCCTGCTCGTGGGCCTGTTGCTGTTCATAGGCATGATCGGCGTTATGCTGATGCTTCTGGCCGAGGCTCATGAGTGGGCCGAGGCGCACTGGGCACGCTACCGCACTCGCCTGTTCATTCCACAGGAAGCGGTTCCGTTCGTGCCGCCCAAAGTCTCGGTCCATGTGCCGGCCTATAACGAGCCTCCCGATATGGTCATCAAGTCCCTGAACACACTGGCGGCGGTGGACTATCCGGACTTTGAGGTGATCGTCATGGACAACAACACCCGGGATCCGGAGATTTGGCAACCCGTTGAAGCGCATTGCCGCAAGCTCGGCCCGCGCTTTCGGTTCTTTCACGTCAATCCGCTGGCAGGATTCAAGGCCGGGGCTCTGAACTACGCCCTCGGCCGGACGTCGCCGGATGCTCAGATCGTTGCAGTGATTGACAGCGATTACCAAGTTCGTTCGGACTGGCTTAAGGACCTCGTATCCTTGTTTACCAACCCGCGCATTGCCATCGTTCAGGCGCCCCAGGACTATCGAGACGGCGATGTCAACACATTCAAAGCCATGATGCACGCCGAATACCGCGGATTTTTTTACATCGGCATGATCACCAGAAACGAGCGCAACGCCATCATCCAACACGGCACCATGACGCTAGTCCGTCGGCAAGTTCTGGAAGACATCGGCGGCTGGGCGGAGTGGTGTATCACCGAGGATGCCGAGTTGGGATTGCGTATTTTTGAACGCGGTTTCGAGGCAGTCTATGTGTCCCGGAGTTACGGCAAGGGGCTGATGCCCGATACCCTTGCTGATTTCAAGAAACAGCGCTTCCGGTGGGCCTTCGGTGCGACTCAGATCATGCGGCGCCACCGCAGCGACCTTTTTGGACGCAGCGGCCTGAGTGGGGGGCAGCGGTACCACTTTGTCGCCGGATGGCTGCCGTGGCTGGCCGACGGTTTTAATCTGGTCTTCAACTTTGCCGCCTTGTTCTGGTCAACGGCCATGGTGTGGATGCCTCGCAAGGTGGACCCTCCTCTGATCATGTTCGTGGCATTACCCCTGGCCCTGTTCTGCTTCAAGATGATCAAGCTGATCCATCTCTACACCACCCGGTTGGGAGCAAGCCCTCGCCAGACAATGGCCGCAGCCTTAGCCGGCCTGGCGCTGACCCATGTCATCGGCCGGGCCATGCTTACGGGGCTTTTCAAAAAAGATCGGTCCTTCTTTCGCACGCCCAAGATGGCAGCCACCCAACCCCTGGCCGACGCGCTTTCCGCCGCCAGGGAGGAAGTGCTGTTCATGCTGGCCTTGTGGCTGGCCTCGTTTGCCGTGTTTCGGTGCACGACAATGAATTCGCCGGACGCCTACCTGTGGGTGTTCATGCTGCTGATCCAGTCGGTGCCTTACACGGCATCGACGCTTGTGGCCCTGATCAGCGGGTTTCCAAAAATGCCCGCATGGCTGGTCGGGCGCAGCACCAGCATGGAAGCGGCGGTTCAGAAGATCCTGGCAGGCACCCGATCCGGGCACACCGACGGCAAGAGTGACAATGACAGGCCGATCCATAAAGAAAAATAAAGTAAAATATCTCTTAAAGCTCGGGGCGTTATGCATCTGATCCCGGAATAAGGGTTTTCAGAATATCTTCTTTACCAACGATCCCCACAAGCTCTCCTTTATCCACCACAGGGATCGTGTGAAAGCTTTTGTCCACCATGAGGGCGGCCACCGTTTCGATGTCCGTTTCGGGCTGGACCGTGACCGGGTTTGGTGTCATGGCCTGGGCCACAGTTATGGCAGCAATCTTCTGAACCTGCTTTTCGAGTTGTTTCATGGAACTCAGTGTAATCAATCCATCAAGAAATGTGAAAAAAGAAGGGATGGGAAGTTTTTTTTGTTGCGCAATC
>JAFDEW010000417.1 GCA_019310125.1 Deltaproteobacteria bacterium
AAACTGACATACATGAGTTCAGCCCCTTTCGACATGGTGATGATGTCCTCGGCAACCGCCCATGATACCAGTTGTCGAAAACGATTGGGATATTCCCTGCCGACATATTCCCCAGGCTCTTTGGTTTTTCCGGACCTCCATCCGCTCTTGGTGGCACGGATAAAAAAGTTCCTGTAAGCGTGTTCGTTAATAATTCCTAAATTCTTTGCCCGTACAATAAGCGCCATCAAAGAAATGCCGTAAATGCCCTTTAATTTCTTCAGTTCAAGAAAACTGATTTTGGTGCGTTTGGGGCCTATTTCTTCAATCATCTTTTCTTTGGGCAACAAAAAGGCACCGGCAAAGCTGTGACAGAGTTTCTCCAGATCCCCGTCATTGCATTCGTCGAAACGGATGATCAGATGCGCAAGTTCATGGACAATGGTCAGCCTTTTCCTCACTAGATCACTGTTCTTATTGATGGTGATTACCGGAATGTTGTCCGCCCATGCAGAAAGCCCGTCGAAAGTGTCAGGAAGATCGACTTCTAAAATCCTGACGCCTTTGTCCTCCAACAATTCCATAAGATTCGAAACGGGCGCATTGCCGAGTTCCCATGCTTTGCGCAGGCGCAAGGCGGCATTTTCGACATCATCCTGATTTTCGATGGTAATATTTTTCAATGGGTTGACGAAAACGGTTGGCTGCCCCATGATGCTTTCAATCTCTATATACCTCTCCAGGAAATCCAGAGTTTGGTACTTTACGCGGTTTTCATCGCTTTTCGAGAGTCTGGATTTTTTTCTGAACTCAAGCTCGGTCAATTTGACTTGGGATTGGCGATAGAAATATCCGCTCTTTACCCCCAAGGCTTTTGAAATGGCAATCAGGATATCCGATGCGGGCATCATCTTGCCTTTCTCATACTTACTGACCGCCTGTTTGGTAATCAGATTATCAGTGGCATCGGCAAGTTTCTGCTGGGACATTCCAGCCATTTTTCGTGCGGCTTTCAGCCTGGCCCCAAAACCATCCATAACGCTGCCCTCCCTTCTGTACACACAAAACGTTCTCAGTTGACTTTTGGTTGATAAAATAGTCATAATTTTTAAACTTGTCAACCACATTTTGATTCAGCCCATTACATTTTATTTGACAATTTGTTTAGGGCTGATATCGCATATTCTAAATCTTTGTTCACCTTATTTTAACCAACTGAAATAATAGAGAAAGGATACAACTGTGGCTTCTTCATCCTTAACACGTGAACAGCTATATGAACTTGTTTGGTCGGAGCCCATGCTGAAAGTGGCTGCCCGATATGACATTTCATCCAGCTATATGGCTCGGGTGTGCACCCTTCTGAACGTTCCGAGGCCGGAGCGTGGATATTGGGCGAAACTGGCTGTGGGCAAGGCTCCACCGAAACCACCCCTTCCTGAAACTAGACCCGGCGATGAATCGGTATGGACAAAGGGCGGTGGACCTTATTCCAAAAAGGATAAAGCCTTGCCACGCCCACCATCCAAACAACACAAACGAAAAATTAAGCCAACTGTGTCTAAACTGAAAAAACACCATTTGATAAGCGGTGCAAAACACCATTTTGAAAACCAACGCTACGTTCATGATATCGGGTATCTTAAGCCAACCAAGAAACTTCTTGTGGATCTGGTTGTCTCCAAACCATGCCTTGACAAGGCTTTGGCATTCGCTAATGAGCTTTTTCTATTGTTGGAATCCAAAGGTCATCATGTCGTTATTGCTCCAAAGTCCGAGGAATTTAGAAGGGAAAGCTTCGAGAAGCATGAAGTGCCGAAAAATCATGATTACCATACCCTCTGGTCACCCTGGCGCTGCACCGTGGTCTATATAGGCACGGTTGCGATTGGGTTGACGATAGTTGAAATGTCAGAGGAAGTTGAGGTCCGGTATGTCAACGGCAAATATATTCGGGAGCGAGATTACGTCAAATCCAAGCGTGGAAGGTATTCTTCAAGCTACACGTGGACAACGACAAAAGAATACCCAACAGGGAGGTTGTTGCTGCAAGCGTATTCCCCCTACTACAGGGCGAATTGGGCTAAAAGCTGGAAAGAAGCTAAAGAAGGTGACCTGAAAAAACAAATCAAGGCGATCGTTAAAAGCCTGGAACGATCAACACCCAAAATCGTCCGTCTCGTAGAAGAGGGTGAGCGTCAGGCGGAAATAGAACGTCAAAGATGGGAAGCCCAGAGAGAAAAGTGGCGGAAAGAAAGGGAAGAAAAACTGGCTGCCGAAGCCTTAAAGCAAAGCAGGGAAGAATTATTCCAAATAATCGATACCTGGGCCGAGGCAAATCGAATTGAAAAATTTTTCAGGGATGCGGAACAACGGGCCAATGAGCTGGGTGAGCATAAAAGGCTCAAAATATTGGACCGCCTCCAAAGGGCCCGGGAATTGATCGGAAGCGGCGAAGCCCTTGAGCATTTTATCACGTGGAGAACTCCAGATGAAATTTACACTCCGTAAGCATGAAAACCTTAAAATTTGTCCCCTTTT
>JAFDEW010000418.1 GCA_019310125.1 Deltaproteobacteria bacterium
TGAAATTATGGAAGCATTAAACGGGAAAATGGATCAAATTACAGGACACATAGGCAGAAAAACCTTAGAGTTTGTCAACCATATCCTTAACACGTTCGCCTTTACTTACAGGATACTGAGGCTTATTTTCAAAAGACCTGTGACCGGCCGGGTTCTTGTAAGAAGGATTACTCTTGAACAAATATATTTTACCTGTGTGGAGTCGCTCCCCATAATTATTCCCATTGCGCTGATTATCGGGTGCATTCTTATTATTCAGTTTGCCAAAGTATCGGGGCAATACGACCTTGGCAAAACAACCGTCCTTTTAATTGTGCGGGAACTCGGACCCATCATTACCGCTTTTCTGGTCATACTGCGATCCGCCACTGCCGTTACCATTGAGATCGGCTACATGAATACGTTGCATGAAATAGAGGCCATTGAAATGGCGGGTATCGATCCCATGCTGATCATATGCGTCCCCAGGCTTGTGGGAATCGTATCAGCAGTGCTATGTCTTTTCATTGTTTTTGATCTGGTGTCGATCATCGGCGGATACGTTCTTATATGGACCTTCACTTACATCCCGATTGAAAATTTTCTTACACAGATCGCAAAATCTATTTCCGGCGCCGATATCGCTGTGGGAATCGTAAAAGCCATATGCTTTGGAATTATTATTACGGTAACAAGCCTAAATCACGGATTCGGAATAAAAAAACAGCTCACCGAGATTCCCGTGGGAACTTCCAGGGCAGCGCTTGAGAGTGTTTTCTATTGCCTGGTGAGCAATATCATTATATCCGCAATTTTTTATATGTAAGAGAAATAACATGTATTTAATAGAACTTTCTGATTATTGCCTGAATCCCATAGGGACCGGCAACGGTCTTAACAACTCCTATTTTGCACTGTCAAGCGGCGATGCATGTTCCATGCAGACAGACTCAACAGATGACGCCCATATTTTTCTCAAGGCCCTTGCAACGCTTGTGCGGCCCGTAAGCGGTACATACCGTTTCACCGGTAAAACCATAGATTTTTCAGACTACCGCGAACTTCTTCCCTTCAAAAAGAAAATAGGCTATATCGGACAAGACTCGGCAATGATAAGCAACAGAACCGTTAGGGAAAATCTCCTTTTAATGAGATTCTATTTCGAAAATTCAGTTTCAATATCTTTGGATGAAAATGTTTTGAAATTTCTCAAACTGTTTGACCTTGAGGACAAGCTCGACCTTCGGCCCGGAGAGCTTCGGCCTGTGGATCTGCGAACCGCCATTGCAATCCGCGAACTTACAAAATCTTTTGATGTGCTGCTGCTCGATCGTCCGGAACATTATTTCGGGTTTAAGAGTTTTTATATTTTTAACGAAATTCTTGAGAACACTTTAGAGGCCGGACATGCCGTGGTATTTTTCTCCCGTGACCGGAGTTTTATAGAAACATTTTCCAACAGGAAGATATTGATTGCCGGAGGAACGTTAACAAAGGTTCCCCTATAACCCATACAGGCATAAATTATGGAACTCGATTTTAGTAAAAAAGAAAAAGCCGTGGGCACATTTCTTATCAGCGTCGCCGTTCTTCTCCTGGTAACAGTTGTCGTCATCGGTCGCGGAAAAGACTGGTTCAAAAAATACATCACGTATTATACGGTTTTTGATGAAGGGTATAACCTCCAGCCCGATACATCCGTAAAACTGTTTAGTGCCGACATCGGAAAAGTAAAAGATATAACCCTTGTTGGGGATAAAGTAAGAGTCAAGCTGAAGATTCTAGACGATTTTAAATCAAGAATCCGAACAGATTCCATCGCCACGGTTAAAAGCCCTACGTTAATAGGATCAGAGTATATTTCAATCATACCCGGCAGTAAAAGTTCGCCGCTGATCCCTGTGGAGGGTGAAATCCCTTCCAGGCCGGGAAAATCCATAACCAATTATCTGGAAGAATTTCAGGTTGAAAAGACCGCCAAAATGATTGTTGAGGCGGCCCAGGAAATTTCAAGAATCATCAAAATCATGCGAGATCCCAACGGGCCTCTTTTTGTAGCATTTGACCATACCAATAAAACTCTGGCTCATCTTGAAATAATTACCGGTGATATTGCGTCCGGCAAAGGTACGGTTGGCGGGATAATAAAATCCAGAGCGCTACTGGATCATATACACCAAAATCTTGACAAAGTGGGGGACGATTTAGCGGCTCTGGAAAAAATTGAAAACGGCGTGCTGGAGAATATCCCGAGCATTAAAAAAATAGTTAAGGACGTTGAAGAATCGGTTGAAACCCTTAAGCTCATCCTTGCCAACATAGAAAAAGGGAGTCATGATATACCCAGAGTCACGCGGTCTTCGGCCCAGGGAATTCATGAATTCCGTGAAGCCGTTGATAATATCGACAAAGTCGTCACATCTCTCCAAAAAAATTTTTTAATAAAGCCGAACCTTCCACCGGAACCCGAAGCCAAAAACGTTGATGCGGGGCTGCGACCCTAAATAAAAAAGTCCCCATGAAAATTATCAATAAC
>JAFDEW010000419.1 GCA_019310125.1 Deltaproteobacteria bacterium
TTCCTTGCCACCGATGGGACCTTCGAGGTCGCCCTTGTAGTCCGGGGGCAGAATCAGGTATTTGCCGCCTTTGCCCCTGTCAGGGCCGGGTGCGCCCATGTCGATCACGAAGCGAAAATAGGCGTCGTTGACTGTCCCCGGGCCGGCTCCTGCCGGGATTTCGACCACCGTCGGGCCATCCTTTTTGAGGTCGAGAAAAGGCACGCAGTAAACCGTGCTGGTGTTGCCGGTGAGAAACAGGGGCTTGCTGTCCATTAACTCATCAAAGATCACGACCTGGTTCGAATTCTTTGCGCCGAGAGACGACATCCCGAGCCGAAGTCCTTCAATAGAGGTGGCGGGTATCCCGTTCAGGAAGGTCTCCACGCCGCGCATAAAGTCGAGATTGTCGTACACTAGTGCAGCAGTCTTCTTGGTGGGGATCCCGTCAAAGAACTCGAGGGTGCCGATCCTGGTCTCCACCTTGTCCGGGGTCATGATCGACTCCGGAATCCTGGTGTTATAGCCTTTCGTTGGTTTTTCCGCAAAGGCGGTTGGTGTCATGAGCACGGCGACAACAACAATTGTAATCGAAGATGCAGAGATCTGGCGTATGATTCTATGCAGATTCATCATTATGTTCCTCCTTTAGTAAGAGATTTACCATTGTTGGCTTTCAAGCCAGCTAACATATTTATTGGATAGTTTTCTCGATAAGTCATGAAAATCGAAGATAGCGAGAAAATGCAATAACCGTGCACATTAAAAAGTTAAATTTCATCTTTAGCTATTTCGTTCCTATCATATATCTAAAAATTATCAACAATATTATTGTGTTCTACATTTTGGCGAAATATTACAAAAAATAGCCAAGCGGCTTTTGACGCCCATATGGCATGTTATACCGCTGCGGCATAACAACCCCATTTGAGGGGAGGAAGAAGATGATGTATACTCTTAGCTGAAGAGAGGTTGGAATTTTTCCCTCGAACCTCAAAATATCTTCATGTGTGGTGATATATTGAGAGTACCTCACGAGAATCGGACTTGTCAAAACCTTTGATCGCTTACCATTAGATGAAATCTGCTAAATTGACATATATCAAATTGGAACTGTAAATATCAAGCCAAGAGTGTTTTTAAGATATCGTTTTCATATTTCGTGCATCGTTTAATATAAATACCTTGGAGTAAGCACAAGAATCAAAACAGGTCAGATCCGTGTGATCACCATTACATATCTCAGTTTTCATATCTTTGCATATCTGTAACGCATATCCCAGCTTAAAGACCTCATAATTTCAAAAGAGATCCAATCATATCTTCACATCTATTTTGGACATTTGTATCCTTTTTAAATAATCCGCCTATTATTGACACTTATCTAATTATTCTCTATAAAAATAGGGTCGATATAAAACTCAATGGGGGGCATATGAAAAAGTATCATGTTTTTCTAACCATTCTGATTTCCATCTTTCTGATACCATCCCTTGGATATTCCAAACGTGGCATCAGCGTCATTGAAGACCTTAGCCATAAAAGCGGCAAGTTAGGCGCTTATAAAGCCCTGGTCATCGGTATTAATGATTACCAAGATCCGAAGATTCCAGATTTAAAATCGACTGTTAACGATGCCAAGGCAATGGCAAATCTATTGAGTAGAAAGTATGGCTTCAGCGTCGACCTAATGCTGAACCGACAAGCGACAAGGGCAAAGGTGATTCAAAAGTTGAGAAAATTGGCTCTCGATTCAAGGCCTGATGACAGCATATTATTTTACTATGCCGGGCATGGAGATATTGATCGGGTGTTAAATGACGGCTGGTGGATTCCGGTTGATGCAACAGGCGGTGATCCCTCAACCTATTTAGACAATACCATTGTGCAAAAAGTGTTGCGAAGCATGAAGTCAAAACATATCCTGCTGATCTCGGATTCATGCTATTCAGGTACGCTTTTTGGCCAGGTCCGGTCCATACCCTCCGTGATCGATGATAAGTATTACCCTAAGCCTATATAATGAAAAAAGTCGCTGGGGTATGACCTCCGGGAATAAAACACCTGTATCCGACCAAGGTAGTGAAGGCCATAGCGTGTTTGCCTATCAACTATTAAAAGCGCTTCGAAACAATACCAAACCCTATATATCCACACATGAAATCTATAGTCGGATTGCACCGATAATTGCCAATAATTCCGAACAGACCCCCATGTGCCGACCGATTCGAAATACAAACGATCAAGGGGGTCAGTTTATATTTGTAGTGTCAACAGATACAACATTACCTGTTGAAAATAAGGTGCCATCGGTTTCCACGATTCCTCAAAGCACGGTAGATAATGACGCTATTTTTTGGCAATCCATAAAAGACAGCAATGATCCATCTTTATTTGAAGCATATATCAATGAATTTCCAAATGGACCGTTTGTTTCAATTGCAAAAATCAAAATCCGTCAATCGTCCACCCCAAAAAAATCAGCTGAAAAAAATCGAAGCGAAGTCATCTCAATGCTAAAACACATGGAAGTTCCTCCAAAAAGAGGCAGGTATATTTGGGCTCCAACCCTTAGGGCTGCGACTTCCGGGAAAAAAATTGTCCTTTTTGAAGCATTGGGCAAGAGTGACATGGTTGTTGCGTTTGCCAGAACCCCTGAAGACGATTCTGCTTTGTATGAAATTGTAATAGGTGGATGGGGAAACACACAATCGGTGATTCGTAAAGGCAGGCAAACTCCTCATGGTGGACATGTCAGAGTCAATAGGAACCAGAATCCAAATGCAATGATTTCAAGTTATTGGGATACCTACTGGGTCACTGTTGAGAATGGCCATATTAAAGTGGGAAAAAGCGAGGTACACAAAAACAACGCCTTTCTTGAGTGGACGGATCCTAATCCAATTCAGAATCCACAATGGATAGGCTTCTCTTCATGGGACAGAAAATTTTCCTTAAGGAATATCCGTATTCTTAGTGAGTAACGAATGGGCGAATGGGGATCGGGACACGCTAACTGTCTGATAAGTTGTAAAAAGATTCAGATATTCAAAACCTCGGACAATAAAAGGACAGGGCCATTGCTGGGCCTGTCCCAAAGCATAATGATGAACATACAAATGAATTTGATCTCTCAAACAGCACTCTACAAGGCTTTTAAACCCTCAATCTGATATTCTCTGTCAAAGTTAATCGCTATACCGTAAGGGGTGGAACGTACCATACTTCCTGTATAACCCCTCAAACTCTTCGCGTTTTTAGGACCTTTAATGCTGTCACTCGGAAGGGTGAAATCCAAAATAAACCTTGTCCTT
>JAFDEW010000108.1 GCA_019310125.1 Deltaproteobacteria bacterium
TGAGTATGTCGGCTATAAACGGATGCTGTTTGAATTTTATGAACTCGTCATAAATATCCAGGCCGGAGTTTTCATAGCAGAGCCCTGCGAGAAACCCTATGGCAATCTTGTTGTCTTTAATCTCATAAATAAAGCCGCCCCCCGGCGGGTTCAGCCCCAGGGGATATCCAAGGGTATGGATTTCGTTCCCCCGGCTGGAGGTAAAATAATTATCTTCAGGGAGCTGGATGACTTCTTTGATTCCGGTTTCAAACACCTGGGGCATTTTTCCGGAAAAAAGGTTCAGCTTTTGCGAAATATCCTGTATCAGGTTTCCTCTTGCTCCTTCGCCGAATACCGTAACCTTTGCCATCAAATCTATGCCGGGCTCAAAATTATTTTTGGGCTTTCCGTCTTTTCCAAGGCCTTTATCACCGGTACGTACTCCGGTTATGGTTTTTTGATCTTCGGCATAAAGAACTTTAGTACCCGCAAAACCCGGGAATATGTTTATACCAAGGTCTTCGGCAATATTGCCAAGCCAACGTGTAAACCTTGAAAGACTGATGATAAAAAAGCCTTTGTTATGCATGTATCGGGGAATAATCGGAATTCGATACGGTTTATCAGGGGTTAAGAAGTAGAATTCATCTTCCCTTACGGTCGCTTCTATGGGGCACTGGTTTTCCAAAAAGTCCGGGAGCAGTTCCTTTAAGGCCACGGGATTCAGGACGGCACCGCTCAACGCATGTGATCCGATTTCCGCTCCCTTTTCGATGAGTGCAACTTCAAGACTCATATTTTTCTTTTTGGCGATCTGCATCAACTTAATGGCACCTGCCAGACTTGCAGGCCCGCCTCCGACAAACAGCACATCAAAATCGATCTGTTCACGTTCAAATTTCATTTCAACAACCTTATAATTTTTCTTTACAAATTTTCATGCAATTTGATTTTATTGAATGTTAGTAATCCTTTTTGGACCGATCAAAATCCCTTTGCTGGTCTCGTCGTCTGATGGTCTCCCGTTTATCATATTTACGCTTCCCTCTGGCAATAGCTATGGTAAGCTTGGCCTTTCCGTTTTGAAAATACAGCCTTAAGGGTATCAGGGAAAATCCCTTTTCATTGATTTTACCATACAGCTTCTTGATTTCTTTTTTATGCAACAGGAGCTTTCTTTTTCTTAGGGGATCATGATTGTCATAATAGGCAAAAGGATACGCCGCGATGTGCATCTGGTGAATAAACACTTCGCCTTTTTTAATTCTGGCATACGAATCTTTCAGGTTAGCGAGGCCGAGTCGAAGTGATTTAACTTCGGTTCCCAAGAGGACCATTCCGGCCTCGTATGTATCTTCGATAAAATAGGTGTGTCTGGCTTTTCTGTTTTCGGCTACAATTTTTATATGGTTTGTGCTCAAATTCTGTTTTTACCTAACCCGGACAAGCCGGAACCAAAAATATTTGCAATTTGCAATTTTAATAATTCAATGAACTTCCAACAAAGCAAATCCCCCAACCTTTGAACCCTGAACCTTGAACCTTGAACCCTGAACCTTTGAACCCTGAACGGTTACGATTATATTCCGGTATATCCGGTTTCAAATAGAATGTTTCCGTAAGTACTGAGCACCAGTTCCGTGACCCCGGTGTCAGTCGTCTCCTTTAAAACTTCTCTGATAAACAGCCCGGCGTTTTTAGCATCAAGCAATTTTATTATATTTTTGATTACCGGTATTGACTGAGGGTTTATGCTAAATTTCTCTATCCCCAGACCTAACAGTATGGGTATATTAACCGGATCATTCGCCATCTCACCGCATATGGAGAGATTTACGCCCTTGTCTCTGGCAACATCGGCAACATGTTTAATCATCCGGATAATGGCAGGATTAAGCGGTTGAAAAAGATGCGCAACCTTTTTATTGACCCTGTCCACGGCCAGCGTATACTGAACAAGATCATTGGTTCCGATACTGAAGAAATCTACCTCCCTGGCCATTATATCCGCCATGATTACAGCGGAAGGGATTTCTATCATGATTCCTATTTCAATATTTTCGTTGAAATCTAAACCCTCTTTGTCCAGGGAATCGGCAGCTTCTCTTAAAATCCTTTTTGCATGAAGGACTTCATCATAGCATGATATCATGGGGAACATAATTCTGACGTTGCCGAATACAGAGGCTCTTAATATGGCCCGAAGCTGGGTCTTGAAAACATCCTGTCTTTTTAAACAGTATCTTATACCGCGAAGCCCTAGTGCAGGATTTTTTTCAGCAGAATTGGAAGCATAAGAAACCGCTTTATCACCGCTGATGTCCAAAGTTCTGATGGTTACCGGTTTGGGTGCCATTACTTCGATGACATCTTTATAGTTATCAAAAAGCTCATGTTCATAGGGGAAATCGGGCCTGCTTAGATATTGGAACTCAGTTCTGTAAAGGCCTATCCCGTCTCCGCCGTATTTAATAACAGATACCACCTCTTCAGGAAGTTCTATATTACCCAAAATCTGCAGACGGATACCATCTCGTGTTTCAGCCGGAATGTAGCTTTCCCGGGTAATACCCGCTTTGTATGCTTCGTATCCGGCTTTTCGTTCTTCGAACTGAATCAGAGTCTGTTCCGTTGGATTAACGATAACGATACCGGCAGTACCGTCCACAATAATAATGTCATCGTTTTTTATGATACGGGTTGCATTATCAAGACCTAAAACAGCAGGAATTTCAAGACTTCGGGCGATAATGCCCGTATGTGACGTCTTGCCGCCATGATCCGTGACAAATCCCTTAATTTTTTCGAGTTGTATTTGGCTGGTTTCTGCAGGGGAAAGGTCGGTGGCAACAAGTATTACGCGTTTGTCAATAGCAGCAATATCCACGACTTTTGCACCAACCAGATATTGCATGATACTGCTGGATACATGTATAATATCATCCACCCGTCCTTGCAGATAAGGATCTGTCATATTTCTAAACATTGCTTTGACGTTGGATACCACTTTTTTAAGGGCCCATTCAGCGTTAACCCGTTCTTTTTCGATGGTTTCGATGGTTTTGCCGTAGAGCATCTTGTCTTTGAACAGCACCTTGTGAGTTTCAAGAATGTGGGCGTGCTCGCGCAACTCTTCAGGTGTTTTTTCGATGATTTCGCTGAGGTCGTCTTTAGCATTTTTTACCGCGGCCTTGAACCGTTTGATCTCGTTCTGCAAATTATCTTCACTGATAAAGTATTTATCAACAACATCAACGCCCTCCTTGCCGACCAAGTACGCCTTGCCGATGCAAATACCCGGAGATGCAGTAATACCGATGAGTTGCAATTCCATTTCGTCTGTATTTAACATTCCTGTTTATTCTCCAAAGCCGTTTTCAATCAACCGTGCAAGATCATTTAAAATTTCAATATCCGATGGATCGTCAATTAACAACATTAATTTTGAATCTGTTATAGCGGCCAGGCTGAGAACATCGATAATTCTTGAGGCATCGGCCTTGTTGTTCCCTTTAATGATCCAGACTTTTGATCTTGCTTTTTTAACAAGTTTTGCTATTTTGGCCGCCGACCTTGCATGAAGGCCAAGAGGGTTTGTAATGGTGACATTTTTTGAGAGTCCAACAACCGAGTTGTTTTTAACCATAAAAAATTTTTATCAATCACCATGGTTTTTGTCAATCTGTAATCATTGACGGCTTCGTAAAAAGTCCAACTTCTGCGTTGCGCTTCATTTCGTTGTCATTGCGGCGTACGATTAAGTACGCCTCATGACACGAAATTTGCGCGCCTTGAATTTGGAGCTTTTTACTTTGCCGTCGGATTTTGACTTTTTACGAGATTGACATCATTGACAAAGCGTCAAATAGCTGATCCTCTCATAAATTTTAACTCAAGAAGGTAGGAACAATGGCTGATAACATATTGATTTTTGGAAAAGATACGTGACCTTACACAAAAGCGGCTCGTGAAGCTTATACCAAACAAGGGAAAAAGGTTGAGTACTACGACGTTCGGCATGATGCCGATAAACTGAAAGACATGCTGGAATATTCCGACGGTATGAGAAAAGTTCCTGTGATTGTGGACCAGGATAAGGTTACCATCGGATTTAACGACGGGACATGAGGCGTTTAATGTCGGCTGTATGCCGATAAAATTGATGGCTTCGTAAAAAGTCCAACTTCTGCGTTGCGCTTCATTTCGTTATCATTGCGGCGTACGATAAGTACGCCTCATGACACGAAATTCGCGACGCCTTTTTATCCCGCCTCTGTTTGGCGGGGGAATTTGGAACTTTTTACTTTGCCATCAAAATCTGACTTTTTACGAGACAATCAAGATTTGACTTGGTGATTTCATATGAATAAACAGTTTCTTATTGACGACTTTAAATTAGGTGAAGCGTGGCGTCTTTTCAGAATCATGGGCGAATTCGTTGAAGGGATAGAAACCCTGCACGATATAGGACCTTGTGTGTCGATCTTCGGATCCGCCAGGGTTCAGCCGGATGATCCAATTTACAAAAAAGCCGAAACCCTGGCCGCTCTTTTTGTAAAAAACAATTTTTCTGTTATCACCGGCGGCGGCGGCGGAGTGATGGAAGCGGCAAACAAAGGCGCGGCAGAGGCGGGGGGAACTTCCATCGGCCTGAATATTATCCTGCCGTTCGAGCAGAAACCCAATCCTTTTGCGAATGTAAAAATCGATTTTAAATATTTTTTTATTCGTAAAGTCATGTTCATTAAATATGCCGCAGCCTATATTATCATGCCCGGAGGTTTTGGCACGATGGATGAGCTGTTTGAAGCGGTCACATTGATTCAGACAGAGCGCATAAAGCCGTTTCCGTTAATTCTGGTTGGCTCCGATTACTGGACAGGACTTATTGACTGGATCAAGGACAAATTGCTTGCCGAAAAACGGATATCTCCGGAAGATTTAGAAATATTGCAAATTATGGATGAGCCCGATGAAATTGTAAAAGCCGTAGAAAAAATAATTATTTTATAATACTATCTGTCCAAAATATATAGATAGTTCTTAGAGCGTAGATCCCTGGCTCTTTTTTTATATAAGGAAGGTTAAGAATATTGGCAGTATCAAATGCAATCAAAGAACAAGGCGTTCTGCTGGAGATAGAAGACGTTCATATGAGTTTCGGAAAGGTTCTTGCTTTGGCCGGTGTCAGCCTGAAAATCAGAAAAGGAGAAATACATTCTGTGATCGGGCCCAACGGAGCCGGAAAAACCGTGATGATGAATATTATTAACGGTCTTTACATGCCGCAAAAAGGCAACATTTACTACCAAGGGAAAAAGATCAATAAATTAAAACCGTATAAACGGGCGAAACTGGGTATTGCCAGGACTTTTCAGAAAGTCGAGGTGTTCGGCGGAATGACGGTATTAGATAACATCCGTTTGGGCCGTCACATCCATTTTAAATCGGGCATAGTTGGTGGATCGGTATATATGGGTAGAACTGCGCAGGAGGAGATAGAACACCGGACCTTTATCGAAGAAAAAATAATAGATCTTCTAGAGATTCAACATATTCGGAATAAACCGGTGGGAATGTTGCCGTACGGCCTTCAAAAGCGGGTAGAACTGGGTCGTGCGCTGGCCCTGGAACCCGAGCTCCTGATTCTTGATGAACCGCTGGCCGGACTTAATCTTGAAGAAGTTGAAGATATGGCCCGCTTTATTATAGACGTTAATGAAGATGAAAAATGGAAGGTCACATGTCTTCTGGTGGAGCATGACATGGGCGTGGTCATGGATCTTTCCGATCATATCTTTGTTCTCAATTTTGGCAACATGATCATTGACGGCACGCCTCGGGAAGTACAGAATCATCCCGAAGTGATTAAGGCATACCTTGGTGAAGAGGACCTGTATGCAACAAGGAGATAACACCGTTCAACATAAAAGCAAATACGAAATTGAAATTACAAAAGATCTGACGATCTCCAAACTTTTTTACAAAAAGGCACACCAGTATGGCAAAAACAGGGTGGCCATGCGTGAGAAAGAGTTTGGAATCTGGCGCCCCATCACATGGCACGATTATTTTGAGAACGTTAAATACCTCGCATTGGGCCTCCTCAGCCTTGGACTCGAAAATGGAGACAAAGTTTCCATGATCGGCGACAACCGTCCCGAAGGCCTGTGGGCGGAAATGGCTACCCTGTGCGCCGGTGGGATAGGCGTGTGGTTGTTCCAGGACAGCTTGATCGAAGAAGTCAAATACATCATCGACCATTCAGACACAAAGTTTTTGTTCGGTGAGGGTCAGGAAGAGGTCGATAAAGCCATTTCAATCTTTAATGAATGTCCAAAGCTTGAAAAAATCATATGGGATGATCCCAAAGGGATGCGAAATTATGATCAGGACTATCTAATAAGCCTAAAGCAACTTCAGCAGTTGGGTCGGGAACTTGAACAGCAACAGCCACACCTGTTCAAGGAGATGATCGACAAGGGCCATGGCGATGATGTGGCGCTCCTTTTCTATACTTCGGGCACCACGGCGCTGCCCAAGGGAGCACTTTTGTCCCACAATAACATGTTGACTATGGGAAAGCACCTCATGGCCGTGGATCCATGCTTTGCCACGGATGATTATGCCTCTTACCTGCCGTTTGCGTGGATCGGAGAGCAGATGATGTCTATTTCCTGTGGTCTGCAGGTGGGATACACCATTAACTTTCCCGAGGCGCCTGTACCGTTCAGGTCAAATACCTGGATGCCACCTGGATAAAACGGAAACTCTATGAGCTTTCTACCCGGATTGGTTATCATGTGGCCGACCTAAAGTTTCAAAAAAAATCAATCCCCTGGTACTGGGCGTTTCTGGATTGGCTGGCGTATATTGCAGTTCAAAAAAAGCTGAAAGACCACCTGGGTCTTTCCCAGGTTCGCAATGCCTATACCGGAGGTGCGGCCATGGGGCCGGACCACTTTCGTTTTTTTCATGCATTGGGAGTCAACCTCAAGCAGATTTACGGACAGACAGAAGTGGCCGGTATTTCAGTGGTCCATCGCAGTGGAGACATAAAGTTTGACACGGTGGGTCTCCCCATACCTGAAACAGAAATAAAAATTACCGAAGAGGGGGAGATCCTTACCAGGAGCCCGTCGGTTTTTCTGGGGTATTATAAGAATCCGGAAGCCACGGAAGAGACCTTGAAGGACGGCTGGCTCTATTCAGGTGACAGAGGTTTTATTGATGATGACGGTCATCTGGTGGTTTTTGATCGCACGAAGGATGTATTTACACTCCGGGACGGGAGACCTTTTTCTCCCCAGTATCTGGAAACCCGCTTAAAATTCAGCCCCTATGTAAAAGACTCTTGGGTGATCGGAGATAAGAAAGATTATATTGCAGCGGTCATCTGTATCGATTACTCGGTGGCGGGTAAATGGGCGGATGAAAAAAAGATCAATTATACGAGTTATCAGGAACTTTCTCAGTTAGATCAGATCTATAACTTGGTGGAAGCGCAAATACGCAAAGCCAACAAGGACCTGCCGGAATCTGCAAGAGTGGTAAAATTCGTTAACCTGTATAAGGAGTTCGATGCCGACGATGATGAACTTACACGGACCAGAAAATTGCGTCGGGCATTTGTGGAAAAAAGATATCATAATATAGTGGATGCCCTTTATTCTGAAAATAACATGGTGCATATCGATACCACGATCACGTATGAAAACGGGAGACAAGCGCATATTAAGAGCGATCTTCATATTAGAAAGGTAGCGGATTTACAATTGTCAATTGACAATTGAAGATTGAAGATTTTTAAATGTAATGAATAAAGAGGAGTTAAAGAAAAGAACGAAAGAATTTGCTCATCGTTGTGTTAAATTAGCAATGTCGCTTCCAGAAACGGATCTTGGTAGACATATTCGTAGGCAGTTAATTAGATGTGGCACATCGGTTGCCGCTAATTATCGAGCGACTTGTTTGGCACAATCGAGGGCAAGCTTCATATCTAAATTAAGCATTGTTTTGGAAGAAACAGATGAATCATATTTCTGGTTAGAATTCATTATTGATGAGAGTCTGTTGAAAAAAAGTCTTGTAGATTCATTATTGAAAGAAGCCGAAGAACTGACAGCTATCTTTATTTCCAGCAGAAAAACTGCAAGATCTAAGGATGATAAGTAAATTCTGATTTTGAAAGTTGTGCAGACGGTCTTTAACAATTTTCAATCTTCAATTGTCAATTTTATAGGGGAGCTAAGCATGGAACTGTTTTTGATGACGATTACTACGGGCATTATGGTTGGCGGTATCTATGCTCTTGTCGCCCTTGGATGGGTGTTGATATATAAATGTTCGGGTGTGTTGAACCTGGCTATGGGGGAGATGACGCTTATCGGAGCCTATGTTTCTTTAAGCTTTTACTCCATGGGCATACCCTTTCTGCTGGCACTTTTGTTTTCACTGATCATCGGTCTTATCCTGGGAATCCTGACGGAAAGAATTTTTTTAGACAAACTTATCGGCGAGCCGGTTCTAACGGTTATCATGGTCACCGTGGGGCTTTCGTTTTTCTTTAAGGGAATGGTGGAACTCATATGGGGCACCGATACCCGTGTATTCACTCCGCCGGTGTTTACAATAGAGCCGATTTATATAGGACCCGTCATTGTGGGTCAGGCATATCTATGGAGCTTTGTGGCAGCCATTATTCTTTTAATTATTTTTGTCTGCTTTTTTAAATATACCCGGTGGGGTCTTGCCATGCAGGCTACAGCCGACGATGAGATGGCCGCCCTTTCCATTGGGGTTAGTGCAAGATTTGTCTATGCAGCATCCTGGGCCATCGCTTTTATGGCGGCCGGCGTGGGCGGAACCCTTTTGGGCAATATCAACGGGCTTAACATATCCGTAGGCTACCTCGGTCTGCTGGTTCTGCCTGCGGTGGTACTGGGGGGGCTCAATTCCGTACCGGGTGCCATTGTCGGTGGTATTACCATCGGCATATTACAGAACCTGTGCGGGGCTTATCTGGATAGATACTTTCCCGGCGGTATCAAAGAGATCGCCCCTTTTGTTTTTATGGCCATATTCCTGCTCTTTAAGCCTCATGGCTTGTGGGGGTGGGAGCGGATTGAACGAGTGTAACCAATTGAAAAACGGAGTTTTTTTATGTCAACAACCTGGCTTCCCTGCGGGATTTACCATCAAAATTATGCTCAAGATCATGCCTGGTGGCAGACCAAGTTTATCAAGGGCAAAATGATTCTGCTCTTGATAATTATGCTTGTTGTTATCCCGCTGTTTGCAGATTCTTATTTGCTCAGTGTTTGTAATCAGGTGGGCTATACCATTCTTGGTGCTTTAGGGGTTCAGCTTTTAATCGGCTTTTGCGGCCAGATCACCTTGGGTCATGCCGCATTTATTGCGGTGGGCGCCTATACAAGCACCTTGCTCATCCTTGAGTTTCCCTGGCCCCAAATAATGGTGGATTACGGCATTGCTTATCCGCTTAGTATAATTGTCGCTGCAGTTGTAGCCGGAATATGGAGTGTTTTGTTCGGACTTCCGTCTGCCCGGGTAAAAGGATTTTATCTGATTTTAACCACCATGGCCGCCCAGTTCATTACCGTAGATTTTATCATCACCCAGTACGTAAGCCAGATCGGCGGACGGGGACAGGCGTTTTCTTTGCCTCCGGGGACTATCAAAGTAGGCCCGTGGGTTATTGACAGTGACCTTAAAGTATATTTCATGATGCTTGTCCTTGTGATTTTCTGTGTTGTAATCATGGTCAACCTGCTCAGGTCGAGAGTCGGCCGGGCCTGGGTGGCCATACGTGACAATGACATTTCTGCGGAGGTTATGGGAATTAATGTTGTCAAATATAAGCTTCTGGCCTTTTTTGTGGCCGGATTTATCGGCGGGATTGCCGGGGCGTTTTGGATCAGCAACATAGCCGCTATAAGCCCCGAACACTTCCCCTGGTTCTGGTCTTTGTGGCTGGTGGGTGTGATCCTTATCGGCGGGGTCGGCTCTATACACGGGACTATTTTTGGATCCATATTCATGGTTGTGGTGATGGAGGCTTTACAATTGGCCGTCATACCTCTTGCAGATATTTATCCCAAACTATTAATGGATTTTTTGTTTATTAAAGAGGCTGTATTTGGTCTGGCCATATGCATGTTTATGATGTTTGAACCCAATGGGTTGGCCTATCGGTGGTGGCAAATTAAAAATTATTTTAATCTGTGGCCCTTTTCGTATTAGTACCTAACGCGGACAAGCCGAAACCAAAAATATTTGCCACAAAGGCACTAAGACACAAAGGCAAAAGGAAGGGATATGTATTATAAACCTTTATTAAAAATGGCATTAAAAGAATTGTGTTATAATCTTAGTGCCTTAAGTGTGAAGTGATCTAAAGTGATCTAAAGTGCCTAAAATTATGGAATTTTACCAATTTTATATGAATGGATGGAGCGAAGCGACACCTTAACTTTAGGCACTTCAAACTTTAGTTCACTTTAGTCACTTTTCCGGTTTATCCGGGTTAGGGTCTTCGTGTCTGAACGTTTACGTGGTTTGCTATTTTTGGTTTGTTTGGATCATAAAAAAAGGAGGTGATACCAGCAGGAATTTGGCAGAAACCCGATGAAAATCACACTCTCATAAGAAGGGGGGAAAGAGATTATGTTCGCTAAAAATATGTGGTCAAAGTTTATAATATCATTATTTGCAGTGGCCCTTGTTGCAGGATTTTCTCCTATGGTCGGAGCCGAAACAATTAAGGTAGGATCCCTCAACGACATGACCGGAGCAACCTCGGATGTGGGCAAGGATTATGCCCTGGGCATTGCAGAAGCGATTCACTATGTAAATGATACTGGCGGGATAAACGGCAAGCAGATCAAACTATATCAGTTTGATTACGGTTACCGTATCCCCGAAGCCCTGACCAAATACAACCTGTTTAAGCGTCTGAAATGCGTGGCCATCCTGGGATGGGGAACCGGTGATACCGAAGCATTGGCGCCTACGGTTGCTAAAGATAAAATACCATATGTATCAGCATCTTATTCCGGGCATTTATGCAAACCGGAAAAGACACCCTATAATCTGTTTTTTGCAACGGACTATTCTACCCAGTCAAGGGGGCTCATAACCGCATGGTTTGATAAGAAATGGCCCCAAAAACCTGATTATGGCAAACGCAAACCCAGAATTGCCATGTGTTATATGACTGCTTCAGCGTTCAGCAGTGCATCCATAAAGGCCGCGAAGGAACAGGCGGAAATACTGGGTTTTGAAATCGGCCCTGATCAGAGCGTATCCTTATTTGCAATCGATACCAAGAGTCAGATTTTGGCATTAAAGAAATTTAAGCCGGATGTGCTCCTCCATACCAATACGGTGATGTCTGTTGCTGCAACGCTGCGTGATGCTTATTCACTGGGACTGGGCGCCGATCATCTCATCAAATGCTGGGGGTATGATGAGAATCTTCCCAAGCTGGCAGGAAAGGCCGCCGAAGGGGCGATGGGATGTGCGCCGTGGGCGTTTTTCGGACTTGATGTTCCTTTGATGGACAAGGTTGTCGAATATGCCAAGAAGTATAACCCGGGAGTTCCTCTGGAAAAACGGACCATACATACCGTCCAGGCATGGGCAAGTGCGCTGGGGCTTGCGGAAGCCTTGAAACGGGCGGATAAGGCCGGAGATTTGTCCGGGGAAGGGATCCTTAAAAAGGGTTTTGAGACAATGAAGGACTATGAAATTGGTCTTGGCATTGCTCCGGTAACCTATACGGCAACAGATCACAGGGGCCAAAGCCAAGCAAAGATCTATGAATATAAAAATGGGAAGTTCTCACTGCTCGACGTAGTTGATCTGAAAAAAAGGTGGCCTGATAAATGGGCCAATGAATGGCTTGGATGGTAGTTAATGATTGACAATTGAAGATTGAAGATTGACGAATTAAAGATATAAAAAATTTTATTCAATTTACAATCGAAGTCGGAAAGTTATAGTGCCTGCAAGGAGGTTTTTAGGCTTTGTCCAATGAGGAAATGATCTTAAAGATCAATAATATTGAAGTCAAGTACCACGAGGTAATCCTGGTAATAAAAGGGGTTTCCATTGAGGTTCCCAAAGGGGGGATTGTGGCCCTTTTGGGCGCCAATGGCGCCGGCAAGAGTACGACCCTAAAGGCGATATCCGGTTTGCTGAAACACGAAGACGGCGAAGTGACCGATGGATCCATTGAATTCATGGGCGACCGCATTGACAAGATAAAGGCCGAAAAGATTGCCAAAATGGGCATCGTTCAGGTCATTGAGGGGCGCAGGGTATTTGAGCATCTCACCGTAGAGCAGAACCTCAAGGTGGGCGCCCATATGAGAAAGTTCGGCAGGTCGGTCAAGGAAGGGCTTGAGATGGTATACAACTACTTTCCACGGCTGAGGGAAAAGCGCAACGAAATCGCCGGCTTTATCAGCGGTGGAGAGCAGCAGATGACGGTTGTGGGACGCGCTCTGATGACCAGTCCCAAATTAATCCTTTTGGATGAGCCTTCCATGGGGTTGGCCCCGCTTCTTATCCATGAAATCTTCAATATTATTAAAAAGCTTAACCAGGAGGAGCAGATATCGATCCTTCTGGTGGAACAAAATGCCAAGCTTGCCCTTAATGTTGCGCCCTATGCCTATGTCATGGAGAACGGTCGCATCGTCATGGACGACACCGCCGAGAAGCTTAGGGAAAATCCGGATATCAAGGATTTCTACCTGGGCATGACCGATATTGGTGGAAGAAAAAGCTTTCGGGATGTAAAGCACTATAAGCGAAGAAAAAGATGGCTTACCTAGTTTCCATCCAGAAATGGCCCTTTTCCGCAATCTCTGCGCCTGCCCTGTGAAATGCGGAGCCTATTTCTCTGGGGTCAATCTGCGGAATACCTTGTGCGGCGTACCACTTGTACGCCTCCGCGGTGTTCCTTGATTTTCTTGACCTTTCGAAAAATTGCTTATTTCTGCATTGGAAACTTAAATTGTGCCCAATATATAATTATGAATGGGCACTACCTAACCCTTTAAGAGAATAAGGGAGGAATAAAATGCATAGAAAGTCAATTATACTTAACTGTTTGAGTATTGTTTCCATTGTTGCTCTGCTCGCGGGTTGCGCCGGAATGATGGCAAAACCCACACAAAAAAATTTCAAGGCGCCGGTGGTTACGTTAGACTCCATGGAAGTTGCCCATGCTTTTGGATACTGGTATTTCTCAAAGAAAGTTCAACCCACCAAAGGAAAGCCGGACAACGTAGGGGCCCCTCTCAATCTGGACTTTATATTTAACGTTGAAAATCCAAATGAGTATCCGGTCAAAATGGAAAGTTTAAAGTTCACCATCGCTTTTGAAGAATTTGATTTGAACACGGTCAGTTCCACTGATACCATGTGGATTCCTGCCGGCAAGACAAACCAGTTGAGAGTGAATGCTCATTTTGATGTGAGACAGTCTTTGTTGAGTTTACTGGTTACCGGTGGGTTCAAGCTAAAGGAAAAGGGAACCAATGCTTGGGCCCAGCTCGAAAAATGGTGGACGGAAATTCCTCAATATTCTGTTCCGGTTCATGTCAAAGGCGGCGCTGCTGTTTTCAAAGCAGACAGCCTGGCTCAGGTGTCTACTTTTGAAGCCACCTTTCCTGAATAAGTAAAACCTAAAATCTGCATTATCTCTTTCAAAAAAAATAATGCAGATTTTAGGTAAAAATAGAATATAACCTCTTTAAAATTGCAGGTTGCGTGTTCCAACGACAAAAACATAGAACACGTAACCTGTTATATCCTATAAGCGCTAAGTTATTTTTTTCATCCGAAGGACTGTAGAAGTTTTACTGAAAAAGATGAACATCGAACATATTAAAAGATGAACGTCGAACATCGAACATCTCTCCGAGCCGTAGGCTACTACGAGCCGGAGGCCAACATCGAATGATGAATGAAAGACAAAAACAAGGACAGGAGTTTCGGTAAAAAAACTAAGTATACATATTCTTAAATACAGTATCGTATTAAACTTCGATAAGTTATAATCACCAGACGCCTAGGACACAAAGTGTTTGTTTTTCATTCGATTTTGGAATAATTTGTGGAGCGGAGTGACATCATTATTCGATGTTCAACGTTGGACGTTCGATGTTCGATGTTCAGTATATTAGATGTTGGAATTTCATTTCTCAAAACAACCTTGAACCCCTGAACCCTGAACCCTGAACCCCTGAACCTCTGAACGGTCACAACCTCCCCTTCCTTAAAATAGCGACCAGAAGCCATATCCCCATGATTGCGGCTGCGAGAAATCCGACAATCCCTATGAGAGATATGTCGTAAAAAAGGGGGGGCACTTTGGACATAATAACAAGAGCGGACCCGATGATTAAGGCGGCGATGATGATGGAAAAGGATATCCGGTTGCTGATCTGGTCATACGTGGAAAGCATTTTATCCAAACCTTTGTATTCAAGGTTAAGGGAAAGTTTCTGCTGTTTGATCAACCGGGTGATGGATAGTATATCCTTAGGAAAATTCTCCACAAATTGAAACAGTTCTATTGCAAGCCTGAAGATATCACCGGTAATCCTTTGGGGAGACACTCTGGCACGTTTTACCTCTTTTATAAACGGTGCCGCCTGCTTTATCATATCAAAGTCCGGATCGAGCATGAGACCCACGCCTTCTATGGTGCTGAACGCCTTTAGCATGAGGAAAATATCAGTTTAGCATGAGGAAAATATCAGGCGAGATCCTGAGGCGATGTTGGAAAGCCAGCTCAAGAAGATTGTTCAGCAGTTTACCGATTTTAATATCTTTTAAAGGTTTATGAAGATGCCGACCCATGAAGTCGGCAACATCCTTTTCAAGCAAACGAATATCGGGATCTTCATCCCAATAGGTTAATTTCAAAAGAACCTGCGTTGCCCGAGATTCATTCCGGTTCACCACACTTTCGGCCAGATCGATAAAATCTTCTCTGGTACGCCGGTCAACAGATCCTGTCATGCCAAAGTCGATAAGACAGATCACATTGTCGGGGAGCACAAAAATATTGCCGGGATGCGGGTCCCCATGAAAAAAGCCGTGTTTAATTATCTGCTTTAAAACAATATCTGCGCCACGAACGGTAATTAATTTTCTGTCAAGCCCCGCTTCTTCCAGCCGATCGATATCAGATACCTTGATTCCCTCCACAAGCTCTGTCGTCAGTATGGATTCCGTTGTGGTATCCCGAAAAACCTTTGGAACATAGATGGTAAGATCATTTAAAAAATTGCTTGCAATCCGTTCCATATTCGTTGCTTCAATGGTATAATCTATCTCCTTTTCAAGCGTTCTGGCAAATTCCTCAACAATTTTAACTGGTTGGTGCAGGGACATCTCTTCTATATGATGTTCCATAAGGGTCGCCAAATGTAGCATAATCTCAAGGTCGACTTCTATGATCTTTTTAATGCCCGGACGCTGAACTTTAACCGCCACCGCTTCGCCGTCTTTTAATGTCGCTCTATACACCTGACCTATGGAGGCTGATGCGAGGGGGGTTTTTTCAAAAAAATCAAAAATATCTTCCGGTGGACCCCCCAGTTCTGATTCAATAATCTTACTGACTTCACTGAAAGGACTGGACGGCACATTATCCTGAAGTTTTGACAATTCTTTTATGAAATCGACCGGTACAAGATCGGGGCGGGTGGAAAGAATTTGGCCAAATTTTATATAAGTAGGTCCAAGCTCTTCACAAGCCATTCTTACTCTTTGGGCTCTGGAAAGCTTTTCAAGACGGCTGCGCCGATTTTTTGAAATTAGCTGAAGACCGATTTCAATGTACTGCTCTATCTTTAAAAGTTCTACCAGATCTCCAAAGCCATACTTAAAAAAAACCGTTAAGATCTGGCGATAACGCGCAAGATGGCGGTATGTTCGGCCGACCACGCCTATTTTTCTTATACTAAGCATTGGGTAAGAATCTTGTTACGTTGGGGAAAAACGCCTTATTTAGCTGTGTCCGAACCTTCACTAATCGCTTTTTTCAGTTCCCTTATCTCCTTTTTCAACCCCTTTAATTCGTCTCCGGTGACAACATCCGCCTTTTTCATAAAATCTTTAACGGTCTGCTGTACCCTGTCTTCAAGTTTTTTTTGAGTTTCTTCATACCGTTTCTGAAGATCTTTCTGAAGCTCTTCAAAAAATTTCGTCCCCTCATCTTCAGACATTTTGCCTTTAGTTACAAGCTCTTTGGCCAGATCTTCAACCTCATCCTTTGCGATTAAAGCAAGGCCGATACCGGTTAACATTCCCCCTTTTGTTGTGACCGTTCAAGGTTCAAAGGGTTCAAGGGTTCAAGTTCGAGGTTGTTTTGAAAGATGAACGTCCAACATCGAACGTTGAACATTGAATGTCGAATAATGATGTCGCTTCGCTCCTCAATTTACTCTAAAATCAAGTAAAATTCTTGTTCTTGTTTTTGTTTTTGTCTTTCATTCAACATTCGATGTTGGACGTTCGATGTTCGATGTTCATGTTTTTCAGTTGAACCTCTGACACCTGAACCCTTGAACAGTTACTCTTTTTTTAAATCTCTACCTTAACTAAGTTGAGCGATTGTCGAGGTTGCCGCATTTACTGCGTCAGATTCCGTTCCGCTATAGTCAACTATGCGGGACGGCATCTGACGCAGTAAATGCGGTAAGATCGGCAATCCCACAAGGTTTCAAATTTTAAAAGTTTAA
>JAFDEW010000420.1 GCA_019310125.1 Deltaproteobacteria bacterium
CTCTCAAACACTCCCCTATTTGGTCTTGCACCGGGTGGGGTTTACAAAGCTTCCCCGGTCACCCAGGGAACTGGTGCGCTCTTACCGCACCTTTTCACCCTTACCCCGCTTAAACGCGGGGCGGTATACTTTCTGTTGCACTTTCCTTCACGTCGCCGCGACTCCACGTTATGGAGCACCCTGCCCTATGGTGTTCGGACTTTCCTCTGGATTTTTTAATGATCCAGCGACCGTCTGGACTGCTCGGACCGTAATTGTTGGTTTTTGACCTTAAAATTACTTTTTTAGCCAATATAACATCAAGATTCTTTTAAGTATATAATCCTCTGACAATTTGGGCAAAACTTCAAGCTGTCGCCAAGAAAGAGTTCATTGTATAGCTGGGGAGGAAGATTCACATGACATCCATGACATAGCGCATTCTTTACCGGTACCACCGCAAGTGATCCCGGGTTCTGTTTCTTTATAATTAAGTACTTTTTCAGCAGTTCCGGATCGATCATACGGGAAACCTTTTCCCGGTCTTCATCAAGTTTCGAAAGCTTTATTCTCCCTTGTTCCGATTCCTGTTTTATTTTCTCTTTTTCATTCATTGCGCTATGGGAAATCTGTACATATTCATCCTTTTTCTTTGCGACGATTTTCTCAATCTCATCCATACGATCCAGGTACTCTATCATCTTATCTTCAATTTTGGAATTTTTAGCCTTTTCCTCTTCGATTTCCTTTAATAATGATAGATATTCTCTGTTTGTCTTTACAGATCCAAGCTTTGCCTGAGTCTTCTTTTCCCTGTCAATATTTATCCGCGTATCAGATTCATGGTCTCGATACTTTTTTTTCAACTCTTCAATAATAGACTCTTGTTCTTCTATGGTTCGTTCAAACTCCACCAGACCGGCATCCAGAGTTTCAAGCTCCCTGTGTGCGTCATTAAGTGTTGATTTGATGTTCCCGGCTTCTGCCTCGATTCCCTGCAGCTTAACGAGCATATAAATTTGTTCTTTCATATTTCCCAATACCCAATCCGAGCAAGCCTGAAAAGTGACTAAAGTAAACTAAAGTTTGAAGCACCTGAATTCTATTATTAAATTATAATACTATAAACGGGTCATTTTCAAGTCCATATGCCTCAACTTTTACATAAATTTCGTGTTTAGACAAAACTTTTTTAAGTCGATCCGCAAGCACGTCGACAATCAAATGCTCCGAAGCAAAGTGACCGATATCGATAAGACCTAAATTTGCGGCTTCTACCGCTCTGGCATCATGGTACCGCAAATCTCCGCTGATATAAACCTGTGCGCCGGATGAGATAAAATTGTTCATCAGGCTTGAACCGCTTCCCGTGCAGACAGCCGCAGTCTTTACAGTTAAATCAGGATTTCCTGCAACTTTTACTGAGTTAAGCCCCAATTTTTCTTTGATTGACCGCGCAAAGGATATCAGTCCCGTGCTTTCATCAAGATCTCCGATGCGGCCGGAACCTTGCCGGTCCTCATTTTTTATCAGTGGATATATATCATATGCCATGGTCTCATAGGGATGATTCTTCCTTACCTGTTCGATAACCCTGTTTAGATCACTCTTTCGTACAACTATTTCGATTCTGATTTCATCGGCATGGGTAATTTCACCGACGTTACCGACAAACGGCTCTGATGAAGATCCCGGTCTATATGTACCTGTACCTTTGTTTCTGAAAGAACAGCAGGTATACGAACCTATTTCACCGGCTTTTGTTTCAAAAATCGAATTTAAAATCTGTTGTTCATATGCTACAGGGACATATAATACCAGTTTATAATTTTCTGAGGCGCTGGCTTTCCCGAGCACTTTCAAATTTTTGATCCCGATCCGTTGTGCAAGCACATCGTTCAACCCGTCAATTGCATTATCAAGGTTGGTATGGGCTGCAAATATAGCCAACTGGTGCCGGACTGCCTGTTGAATTATGGCGCCGACAGCCGTATTTAAATCGATAGACCTCAGCGGATGAAATATAAGAGGGTGGTGCGTAATTAAAAGGTCAACGTCATTTCTGCAGGCATCGTTGACCACATCCGGGCCAGGGTCCAGGGAAATCCAGATCTTTCGAACCGGCCAGTCCTTCCGACCAACCTGCAGTCCCACATTATCCCATTCTTCTGCAAGCCAGATGGGTGCAATTGTCTCCATTGCCTTGATGATATCAAAAACTTTTGCTTCCATAACATTGCTCTACAATTTTCATTGCCATTAATACACCAAGGCACGAAGAAAGATTAATAAATTTATCCTTTGTGTCTTTGTGACTTTGTGGCAAATATTTTTTGGTTCAACTTTTAATCAACAAAAAAAGCGTGGTTATTAGCGATAACCACGCCTTGATTCTTTTGCATTTTTAGCCCGCAGGTTTCATTAACAATACCGAGAGGTAGGCATAAGATCATGTCATTTTATTATTCAATCATCAAGACCTTTGCAAAACGCCCCCTTTTGCCCAATCCCTGTGTCAGGCTCAAA
>JAFDEW010000421.1 GCA_019310125.1 Deltaproteobacteria bacterium
TCCGTGAGGAAGCAGCAACACCAGGCCGCTTAACCGCTGCCATTTTGTTTCTCCGCTGGCAATGTAAAGATCGATGACCGATTGAGCGTTGTTGGCAAAATCGCCGAACTGGGCTTCCCAGATGACAAGGCCTTTGGGCTGTGCCATGGAGTACCCGTATTCAAAGCCAAGGATACCCGCTTCGGAAAGCATGCTGTCGTACACCGAGAAGGTGCCTTGGTTTTTAGCCACGCGATTCAGCGGCACATATTCTTTTCCGCTTTGAGTATCCATTAACACACTATGGCGCTGGCTGAACGTGCCGCGGCCGCTGTCCTGGCCGCTTAAACGAATGGGAATGCCTTCCGCCAGCAGTGAGGCGAAGCAAAGGGCCTCCGCATTGGACCAGTCGATATTTTCTCCATTTTCAACGCAGTCCAGACGTTTTTTTAACAGTCGTTCGAGTTTGGGATTCAAGGAAAATCCATCCGGAACCGTGTTCAGTTTACGGGCAAACGACACGAGCTTTTCCTCCGGCACTCCGGTTTTCAGAGCGTCATGGGAATACCGTCCGTGAAAATTTGTCCAGTTTTCATAAAAACGGGATTCGGGAAAGATGCAAACGCTTTCATGCATCTCCTGATACGCCGTGTTCAGCCGGCTGTTTATTTTATCCTCCATACCCGCAAGATCTTTTGCGGTTATCAGGCCTTCTTTTGTCAATTTGTCACTGTATATTTTATAAAGGGGCGGCCGCTCTTTTATTCGTTCATACATCAGGGGTTGGGTGAAATAAGGCTCGTCGCCTTCATTATGACCGTACCGGCGGTAACAGATCACATCGATGACCACATCTTTGTTATAGGCCTTCCGGTATTCGGCGGCAAGCCGGACAACATGAACCGCGGCTTCCGGATTTTCGCCGTGCACATGGAAAATCGGGACCATGAGCATTTTCGCTACATCCGTGGCGTATCGGGTGGAGCGCGCATTTTCCGGAAGCGTTGTATATCCGATCTGGTTATTGATGATCAAATGGATGGTGCCGCCGGTTTTATAGCCGGCTATCTGAGACATATTAAGGGTTTCGGTCACAACCCCCTCACCGGCAAAGGCTGCGTCGCCATGGATTAACAGCGGTAAGACCGTGCTCCTGTTGTCATCTCCCAGCATATCCTGGCGGGCTTTGGCAAACCCTTGAACAACCGGATTCACGGACTCCAAATGGCTTGGATTGTTGACCAGAAATATGCGGAGAGCCTGGCCTTGGTGTGTTTTTATATCCGCCAGATACCCGTTGTGATACTTAACGTCCCCGGAGCCGAAGATGGTGTCCGGATCATGGCAGCTTTCAAATTCGCTGAAAATTTCTTGGTAAGACTTGTTCAGAATATTGGTCTGGACATTTAAACGGCCGCGATGGGCCATGCCCAGAATGATTTCACGGTGCCCCTGCTGTCCGGCCAAACTGACAAGAGAATCAAGCATGGGGATAATGACTTCCGCACCCTCTATGGAAAACCGCGTCTGGCCCGAATAGGTTTTGTGAAGGAACTGTTCAAAAAGGGCGGATTCATATAGTTTTTCCAAAATTCTAAGCTTATCTTCAGGATTCAGATCCGGACGGTTTCGAACCGGCTCCATACGATCCTGCAACCAGCGGCGTTCATCGGGATCCTGCAGATGCATAAATTCTACACCGATGGATCTGCAGTAGGTTTCTTTAAGAATGCTGATGAGATCCTTGAGCGAAGCTTGGTTGTTTTTAGAAAGGTTTTGGGCGTAAAACAGGGTATCCAGAT
The DNA here is from genome assembly GCA_019310125.1 of Deltaproteobacteria bacterium. GTDB lineage: Bacteria > Desulfobacterota > Desulfobacteria > Desulfobacterales > UBA11574 > S5133MH16. The sequence continues at coordinate 1,782 of JAFDEW010000421.1, forward strand.
CTTTTACGCTAAGATTGAAGGCCGCGAGATTCAGTAAAGGATGGTCGGTGGGACAGGACGTAAGGGGGTCCAGACAGGCCAGTAAATGGCCGATATTACGATAACGGGATATCAGTGCGTGCACACCGGATTGCCGCAACGCCTGCTCTTCATCCCAAACCGGTGCGGCTTCTCCATATTGGCCACCGGCCAATTCAAAGCCTTGAAAGAAAAAACGCCAGTCCGCAGATACCGCGTTGGGATCGGTTTTCCACTGTTCATATTGCGCGTCGATGAAGTTTGCGTTAAACGTTTCAAATAGGTCCATGCGCTTGTGCCTAATTTTTGATGGTTGTCATTGGACAACGGTGACGGGTCATCGACCATCTGTCTTTTTGGTTTTTTCGGATGTATGTTTCTTGAACCATTCCACCACCAATTCGGAAACCTGTTGGCGATGTTCCTTGTGGCTGAACATGTGATCCGCGCCGGGAAAAATGGCCGGCTTTGTATGTTCATGATTCAATTTTTGCGCCAGGTACGCTTCTTGTACCGGAACAATTTCGTCGCGGTCACCGTGGACAATCAGCAAAGGAACTTTCAAACTTGCTATGGTTTCAGGAAGATTATATGGCGTATTATGCCGGTATGTCGTGAGCAGGTAAAGCAATGCCCAAAAACCACACCGCGGTGGGCAGGTCTGTCAGGCAGATGAAGCGTTCCTGTAAGTTTTTCTCCGT
>JAFDEW010000422.1 GCA_019310125.1 Deltaproteobacteria bacterium
TTTGGAATTAAAGCTCCCCGTCTTGCCGTCTCCGGACTTAATCCCCATGCCGGCGAAGGAGGCATGTTTGGGGACGAGGAAAAAAACATTATTGCGCCGGCAATCCGTGATGCCAAAGACCAGGGGTTTTACGCTTCCGGACCGTTTCCTCCGGACACTGTTTTTTATCACGCAGCAAATAAACGTTATGACGCAGTTGTATGCATGTATCACGACCAGGGACTTATCCCGTTCAAGCTGATTCATTTTAACAATGGGGTAAATACCACGCTGGGACTTCCGATTATAAGAACCTCTGTTGACCATGGTACTGCTTATGATATTGCAGGAGCCGGTATTGCAGACCCGGGGAGCCTGATCGCGGCGATTAATATGGCGGCCCAACAGGCGGTTTGCGTTGGAAAAAAATAAAGAATCATGGAGCCCAAAGGACTCTGCTTTGGTTTGCCCCTGAAAGGGACTGTTTTAGCTAAATCCGTAAAATTTAAAAGTGTCTAAAGTGATCTAAAGTGCCTAAAGTTATGGTGTCGCTTCGCTCCGTCGATTTTATATAATTGACAAAATTCGTTAACTTTAGCTCACTTTAAACTTTAGTTCACTTCAAACTCTTGCAGCGATTTTTCAGGCAGATCCTGAAAACTCTGACCAAGTCCAAAGAACCAAATTTTAACCTATGAACACTGAAAAAATATGTATTCGCGGTGCAAGACAACATAATCTGAAAAACATTGATGTTGAATTGCCTCGAAATAAGCTGATCGTGGTTACCGGCCTCTCCGGATCAGGCAAATCCACCCTTGCCTTTGACACGCTTTATGCCGAGGGACAGCGCCGGTACGTGGAATCACTTTCCACATACGCACGCCAGTTTTTAGAGCGCATGGAAAAACCGGACGTAGACATGATCGAAGGACTGTCACCCGCAATTGCAATTGAACAGAAAACAGCCAGCCATAACCCCCGGTCGACAGTGGGGACGGTCACGGAAATTTATGACTATCTCCGCCTGCTTTTTGCCAGAATCGGCACCCCCCACTGTTACAAATGCGGGCAACCCATTACTTCTCAAACACTGGACCAGATTCTGGACAAGGTCATGTCCCTGAGCCAAGGGACCCGGATTGTTATTCTATCGCCCCTGGTTTCAGGCCAGAAAGGCACACATGAAAAGCTTTTTAAGCAGCTGAAAAAGGAAGGATTCGCCCGGGTCCGGGTTGATGGGAAAACCCTGGAAATTGAAGAAGTGGGCGAGCTTGATAAATACAAAAAACATACCATCGATGTAGTCGTGGACCGACTGGTTGTAAAAGAAACGGTTAAAAACCGGCTGGCGGATTCTCTGGAACTGGCCATGTCTCAGTCAGATGGGCTTGTCACTGTAGACGTTGGCGACACGGGGCCCGTTCTTTTCAGTGAAAAATCAGCATGTATTTCCTGTGGAATAAGTTATCCTGAATTCACACCGGCAAGCTTTTCTTTTAACTCTCCCCAGGGTGCCTGCCCAAAATGCGACGGCCTGGGGTCTACTACCGAATTTGATCCGGAGCTTATCATTCCAAACCACGAGCTCTCGCTAAGAGAAGGAGCGGTCGACCTGTGGGCCAACAGAAATACCGTTCATTTCATCGAGTTTTTGGATGCTCTGACGTCTCACTACGGCGTTGACATCTTTACCCCCTACAAGGATCTTTCCGATCATTTTAAAAATGTCCTTTTGCACGGATCGGGCAATGAACGGATCAAATTCTATTTCGAGCGGAATCATCGTCGTTTTACTTATGAAAAACGATTTGAAGGTATTATCCCTAAATTAGAAAGGCGTTATCTGGAAACAGAATCATATCAGTCCAGAGAAGAAATTAAGCGTTATATGAATTTCCGCCACTGCCCCGAATGCCATGGCACCAAGTTAAACAGGGCAAGCAGATCCGTGAAGGTGGGAGATGTTACCATATTTGAGATCACACAACTTTCAGTGGAAAACGCCCATACTTTTTTTGATAAATTAACGCTGACGGGTAAAAAGGGAATCATTGCAAAAAGAATCCTGAAAGAAATTAATGAGCGGCTCGGATTTCTTAAAAACGTGGGTCTAAGTTATCTAACCCTTGACAGATCCGCTTCAACCCTTTCCGGCGGAGAAGGACAGCGGATCCGCCTGGCCACACAGATCGGATCAAAATTGACCGGGGTCCTCTATGTTCTGGATGAACCGAGCATTGGGCTGCACCAGAGAGACAATCAGCGCCTGCTTGCAACACTTTTGCAGATGCGTGATCTTGGCAATACGGTTCTTGTGGTAGAGCATGACGAAGAGACCATACATGCATCGGATCATGTTATCGACATGGGGCCAGGCGCCGGGGTCAGAGGGGGTGAAGTGGTCTTTTCCGGAACCCCGGAAGCACTTTTAAATGATGAAAAATCGTTAACCGGTCAGTACCTTTCAGGCCGGAAGTATATTGAAGTCCCCTCCGGACGCCGTCTCGGAAACAA
>JAFDEW010000423.1 GCA_019310125.1 Deltaproteobacteria bacterium
GATACTGAGTGCCCGATGCAGGATGTCTGCGCCTGAACTTTTTAACGTATTCATCCTATTTTTGCATTAAGACAATGGATCATCTCGAAACTTTGTATGAAACAGAATCTTTGCAGGTTAAGGTTCTATAAAAAAAACTTATATGTAATAAGCACTCAAATGTATTGACATATGATATCGCGGGTAGTATCACTTAACAAACATGAGCAAAGTTGAAAAAATATTGGACAAAATGCGGAACAACCCTCGTGATTGGCAGATTGATATTCTGAAAGATCTCGCCAGAAGATTTGGTATTGAATGGCGGCAACCAGGAACAAGCCATGTGACATTTCGTCACCCAAGCGGAACAAAACTTACTGTTCCAGCTCATAAACCTATTAAACCAATATACATTAAAAAATTCATCCGTCTCTTAGACGAAGGTGAAGGAGAATAAAGCCATGGGCAAGCAAATACAATATCCATTCGAAATAAGGCCGCTTTCGGAGGAAGAAGGCGGGGGCTATCTTATAATCTTCCCGGATTTGCCTGGATGTATGTCAGACGGAGAAACAATAGAGGAAGCAATAATGAATGGTATTGATGCGGTAAAATCATGGGTTGAAACCACAAAAGAATTTAATGATCCTATCCCAGCTCCCGGCAGTAGCCAGGCAAGTGGCCGTTTTGTTCAGCGTCTTCCTAAAAGTTTACATTTTCGACTTGCTGAACGCGCCAGACAGGAAGGTGTGAGTATGAATTCTCTGGTCACTGCAATTATTGCAGAATCATTAGGAAAAAGAGAAAGTCATCCCTAATAATTTGATTGGGTTCATCTCCCCGGTAAAATCAGTCAATTCTTCCGGTGTCACACCGGTCATTTTGAGCTTTCCAAGACCATATTTTAAGGAAATTTCCCAGAATGTAACCACCACACTTACTGCCACATCGTTTTCCGAGGACTTTATCTCACGGATCGCGTTTCGGCTCAATTTCTCCGGAGTGAAAAGCGCCCATAAAAATCCATTGGTATCAAGCAACATCATGCAGTTTATGCAGTAACCGGTTCTATCTCCAGGTAAATTTCATTATTACAGGAACGAACGGCATTGCTATGGAAGATCGTATACTTCTCACAAATATAAAAGAAAAGTTGCACGGACAATTAACGCTTCTTTCTGAGCAGTATCAAGTAAAATCATTGGGTATGTTCGGTTCATACGTGCGTCACGAACAAAGCACAAGTAGCGATTTAGACCTTCTGGTAGCTTTTAATGAAATGCCTGGTTTGCTGAAATTCATCGAACTAGAAAACTATTTGACCGATCTGTTGGGCATTAAAGTCGATTTGGTTATGCAAGAAAATCTTAAGCCAAGGATAGGTAAACGTATCCAGCGTGAGGTTGTGCCCGTATGAATTCAGAACGTATATGCTCAGATTATTTGGAAGATATGTCTTGGTGTTAAATTGTTGAACAGACTATTCGTAATGTCCACGAAAAGAAGTGATATCAATTTCTTTGAGTATTTCATAAATAGTATAAATTAGTCTGTCTTTGTGGTTAACGCGACGGCTATAAACCTCTTTTTCAAAATATTTGAGCCTTTCCGGCTTCCCTGTACCTTCTCTTGGGTTAATCATTAATTCTCTTACCAAATCAAAGGATTTGATATAGCTATTTTTATCGTTCCTTCGAAACCAGTCCAAGTCTGATTGGGCTTTCTTAAGAATATTGATTTTATACATCGCCAAAAGCTTCCTCAGCGCTCAAACCTTTCGGTTTTTTACCCCGATCTCTTATAGAATGTGACTCCAGCAGTGCAACTAATGATTCCTTATCACTGAGAAGTCGAAGGGTCTCTTTAATGTTTGACCATTCGTTTTCGTTTAGCACAACAACTGAGCCTTCACTTGAGGCTATGACTGTTTCATCGTTGTCACGAATTGTCCTATGAATAATACTTTTTAAATCAATAATGGCCTGATCTAATGTAACTGTCCGCATGTTAACCTCCTAAGTAAAATATGAAATAATATTATGAAATTTTTTATAGCCTGTCAAGAACCGTGCCAGACAATTTGCAGCTGTTCATATGGATAGTCTTTTTAATTTGGTCTTATGACCATTAATAACACTTGACTACAGTGATAGAATAGATGTATTATGGTCATAAGATCATAATATGGAATAAGAATGCCGAGTCGTAAAAAGTCAAAATTGACACGGCAAAGTAAAAAGTTTAAGTTCAAGGCGTCGCGAATTTCTTGGAATGAGCCGTACTTATGTACACCGCAGTGAACACGAAATGAAGCGCAACGCAGAAATTGGACTTTTTACGAAGCCGTCAAAGAAACGGAGGTGTGTTATATGCCTGGATTTAATGGAACAGGACCTGCGGGAATGGGGTCTATGACAGGATGGGGCAGAGGATTCTGTAATCCTTCCCGGACTGCTGATGGTCCGGCCCCCATATTGAGATCCGGATATCGGGGATATGGCTATGGACAGG